>JAPLJS010000012.1 GCA_026388545.1 Deltaproteobacteria bacterium | reverse complement strand
CTGAGCGGGACGGGATTTTTTGTTTTTCTTCTGCTCATACATCAATTGATCCGCACGGGACATAAGTTCATCAAAAGAACAGGGGTTTTCGGGATCATAGTATGCTGTGCCCATGCTTATCGAGATTTTGTAGCGTCGGGTTCCTTCATTGTTATGCGTATCAATCTGATTCTGTAACCGCGTCATCATAATCTCCGGATATATCCCGGTGGTGTCTATCGCGAGAATCGCAAATTCGTCTCCTCCCATGCGCGCGATAATGTCGGAGGATCTGAATGTTTCCCTAAGTAAACCTGCCACATCGATGAGCGCCCGGTCACCTTCTTCATGACCAAGCGTATCGTTAATCCACTTCATCCCATCAAGGTCGGCAAAAAAGAGCAACATATCGCTCTGGTTCCTGTCCGAGAATTTCAATTGCTGTTCTGCAAGGGTTAAGAAACCCCTCCTGTTGTACAACCCTGTAAGCTGGTCCGTCACCGAGATGGAACGTATTTCTTCCTCGGTCCTTTTACGGTCTGTAAGATCCATGGAATTTCCCAGGACAGCGCGTCTTCCTTCCCAGATAATGGAACTTACCATCTCCATGAGCCATTTGATTTGACCCTCTCTGGTTATTATTCTAAACTCATAGGGGGATGTGCGTTTTCCATAAAGCATTTCTATGGCATTTTTCTTGAACTGTTCCCTGTCTTCAGGATGGACAAGCTTAATCGATTCTCTTCCTATCAATTCCCCCGGAGTATACCCGGCATAGGAGGCGGCATTGGAGTTGATGAAACGAAATTTGCCGTTCTGTACAACATAAACACCGGCAAATGACTTCTCAGCCAAAACCCGGTAAAGTTCTTCGCTCTCTTGAAGCGCCTTCTCCGTCTGCTTGCGTTCAGTGATGTCCTGAATCAACCCGTCATATGCCTGGAGCTTGCCCTGCTCATCACGCCGCCGAACGAGAGTGTTTCTTACCCACCGCTCTATGCCATTCTTATGGATAATGCGGTGCTCGATGGCCGGTGTTTCTTTTCCAGCCAACACTCGCCGGGCATGATCTTCAATTGCCTTGCGATCCTCTACCGCCACCATGCGAAACCAAAGGTAAGGATCAGCGGCAAATTCTTCTTCTGTGTAGCCGGTGACAGCCAGACAACCTGCTCCATGCCGGGTCTCAACCGCATTTCCACCTTCGACGCGCACCGTATAAATGTAATCGGTGATGGCCTCCGTGATACGCCGGTAACGTCTTTCGCTCTCTATCAGCGCCTCCTCCGCACGCTTTTGGTCAGTGATGTCTTTTGAAACTACAGCCACACTTGTGATTTTTCCATCAGGACCAGGCTCCTGAACAGGGCTAAATGTACGAAGAAAATACCTGTTATCTCTCCGGCTTTGATGTTCATACTGGACAGATTTGCCGGTTGTCACAACATCTTTTATTGTATTGGTAAATATTTTTGTCTCTTCAGGCGAGTGAAATTCTCCATACGGCCTGCCGATGATATCAGCTGCCGGCAGACCCAATCGTGACAAGTGTCGACTGTTGATAAACAAATATCTGCAATTCTTGTCCACTAAATACAGGGAATCAGAAGTCGACTCTACCACGGCGCGATAGGCATCTTCGGATTGTCGTTTTGGCCGGGTGGTATTTTTCAAATGTGCTTTCCTTATTACAAGGGTTAGACAACTTATAACCTATTTTAAGTAAGAATCCTGCTATTAGCAATCGTTATTTTCTGTCGTTATCGGTTTTGCGAACCGATTGGTGTAAGTGCACAACGAAGGTGCGTGAGAGATGAGTGTAGGCCCCTCGAAGCCGGTTTACAGGGGTGGGTTTCACACCACATTAAGCTGCATTGGTATAGAGCCATTTTGGTGAACGTTCAGAAAAAGCCAGGGCAAGATCCCACCAGGCAAGAATCAAGGAGACGAACACAAGTGAACCGTTGATGACATGTCGAAAACGAAGAGACGATGTCAAAACTGAGAGGTTACACTGTCTCGGGATAAGTTCAGATAGTATCTGCTTACAGGTTGAATGGCATCCGGTATGGAGGCGGCGTAAACGTGCTTCAGGCTTTCATGTGCAACACAGGAACCTGTCTTTCCGCTTTTAGTCCCTGATATTGCCTGATCTCTGCTTTTTTAGGCTGTGAGCACTGACCAATGAGCAGTATGGGGATGGCTATAATGGCAGCCATACCAACCATGAACCATAAAACTTTCCACAATATCTTCTTTTTGTCACTCATTTTTCCTGCCGTGTTTTGTCGTAGATTAAATCAATCACCGTAATTTCCGGCGGTGATAAAAAACGGATGGGAGGCCCCCACGTGCCGGCCCCCCTGCTTACGTATAAATGCGAATCATTCGGCAATTTGAAGTACCCGGTGTGGAAAGGGAAAACGCTTCTCGTAATGAGGTTGAAAGGAAAAATCTGCCCCCCATGGGTGTGTCCGGAAAGCTGCAAATCATATGACCCGGTCGCATCACTATTCACGACAGGCTGGTGCTTGAGAAGAAGAGTGAAATACTGTCCGGGAAGTCCCGACAGCATGGTTTTTTCAGAAATCATTCCGGAAAGACCGTACTGCGCTCCGGTAGGATCGTCGACTCCGGCGATATTGAGCACTCCCGCTACGTTCAGGCCTTCCCCCCTGAGAACCACAAAGCCCGCATCCTGCATAAAAGCAACGGCCTGTCCAATACCCGCAAAGAATTCATGATTGCCGGTGATTGCGAATTTGCCGTATCGGGGATGCAGCTCCCGCAGAAGCGTTAAGGGTTCCACAAGGTTATTGAGCTGTCCATCCACGAGGTCTCCCGTTGATATCAGGATGTCGGGTTCTGCTTTTTTTATCTCTTCAACAATCCGCTGCAGGCGCTCATCTCGCACAATGAGTCCGATATGAATATCGGATATCTGCACGATCCTTATCCTGCCTGCCGCCTCGGGGATTTTGGAAGATTTGATTGTCAGCTGCTCAGTTCTGATATTCTTTGCCTCAAAATAGCCATAGGTGTTGATGCCCAGAGCAATAAGCATGGGCAGTACAAATGCGTATAAAGGCGAGAGGGTCAGATGAGAAAAATTTCTGTGGAGGATACGTCCGCCTGTGTATATCAGGAGGCGGTAGAGATCAAGAAGCAGGGACGAAGTAAAGAATAATAACAACACCCCCATCCATATATATGCCGTATACGACATAAAACGGGCCAGGGATTCGTAGCCGTATCGCTCGGCCATCCGCACGATTATGGGGGCAAGGATCATGATCACCGCAAAGATGATGATGCCTAAATTGGCGCCTGCACTGAGATGGAATGCCCCCCGTATCTTGGCGAAAAGATAAAGGTGCATTCCTCCATAGGCAAGGAAGAAGGTAATGAGGAAAAGGGTCATAGCTATCTCAAGTGACAAAACAATTTACCGTGTACTCTCTTTTTCGATGTTGCGTGGCGGCCTGTCGCCGCCGCGGCGATCTCCCTGCATTGATTTTAATTGTCTACAGGCGATTTTATTGCCGAGCTCACAGGATTTTTTGAAGCTTGTGATTGCGTTCGACCTGTCCCCGGTTGCTCGATAGGACTGCCCGAGGGATATATAAACTCTGGCAAGCGCAAAGGCAGGAGCATCCGGTTGAAGTTCGAGAGCCTTCGTCAGATCGGCAAGGGCCTTTTTATGCTGGCCGGTTCTGCTGTATGTTATCCCACGGCCGGCGTATCCCCTGGCATCATCCGGTTTGATTTCAATAGCCTTGCTGAAATCAGCGATGGCCTTGTCAATCTGCAATTTTTTGGCGTACAGTATGGCCCGCTGGCTATATGCCTTGAAATTATTTGGATCCTCAGCGATAGTCTTTGAGAAAGATTTTATTGCTTCGTCCGGTCTGTTCGTCATAACGAAACGCATTCCTTCATCAAATCGTTGACCTGTTGTAAAGGTTTTTTCCTGTTCTGTAATTTTTGCAACAATTTGCTGCCTGTTTGTTTCGTCCTTTGCTGCGGCAAGCTGCTTCTTCAGCGCATCGATTTCTTTTTGACTCTTCTCATAGGCATCCTTCATTTTCCCGTAATCTTCAGCAAGACCCTGATCCCTGATCCTCTCCGCCATGACCTCCATCCTGTCAGGGTATACCACAGCTTTAATCTTGACCCAGAATTTTATGGCATCTTCCGCCACAGTCCTTTTTTTATCCAGCACCGTTACTTCCATTATTCCCGAAGCCAGCACCTGTACCTCGTCTTCCGCAATCTGGAAGTTTTTTACCTTGGAGTAACTCTTTACATAAGTGCCGGCTTGTTCAACAGCAAGCCTCTTCGCTTGTTCCAGTGCTTTCCCTTCCGCGATAATCGGTGTTTCCCCATCACCCATGTTATAAATGCCCTCGGAGAGGATCTCCGTAGATGCGGACAAACATACAACCGGGGTGAGAAGCATAAAAACAATGGAAATGAACATAAGTTTTATTTTCATATCTATTCCTCTCTTTTTCAAGTAATACCAATTTGCCTTCAAACAATAAAGAGTGTCGGGCGAGACGACCAGCCTACGGAGCGGTAGGACAGGCATCGCGCCTATCTGTAATATTAATGAACGAAATCAAATTGGTATAAGTCACTAACGGCAAAAGAAGTTTTATTTTTTAGCTTTGTGTTGAAAATGTTCGATAATTAAAATATATTTGTCAAGATAAATTGCTTTGAAAAGTGGAATACTACTTTACTTTCAGGAGGAATTAAAAAATGGATTGGGGAATGAAGAACCGTATGTCACAACTCATTCAGGCGGATGGTCATTGTTTTTTTCTTCCCATAGACCACGGATATTTTCAAGGTCCGACGTCCTGTTTGGAAAAACCGGGGGAAACCATAGCTCCGCTTCTTCCCTATTGTGATGCCCTCTTTGTAACCAGGGGTGTATTACGCGCGGCATTGAATCCCGCGGAGAGTAAACCAATAATTCTCAGGGTATCCGGAGGCACCAGCGTTATCGGCAAAGACCTGGCAAATGAGAGTATTACAACGTCCATAGAGGAGATTATCCGCCTCAATGCTTCTGCCGTGGGCATTTCTATCTTTGTGGGAAGCGACTATGAACGTGAGTCCCTGACAAACCTATCAGGGCTTGTCAACGAATGCGAGGATTTCGGCATCCCCGTGATGGCGGTTACGGCTGTCGGCAAAGAATTGGAAAAGCGAGACGCAAGGTACCTTGCGCTGAGCTGTCGCATTGCCGCCGAACTCGGGGCGCGGGTGGTCAAAACCTACTGGTGTAAAGACTTCGACAAGGTCGTATTGCAAAAAGGCGCGATCGGTATCAATCTGGGAAGAAATGTATGGCAGAATCCCCATCCGGTGGCCATGATAAGGGCTTTGCGATCCGTCATTCATGAAAATTATACGGCGAAAGAAGCCTGGGATTTGTTTAGAACTCTTAGGCATGAAAAACAGTGACGAATTGACCATGGTTTCATGGATATCCCCCTCCCTCAATCCCTCCCACCGGGGGAGGGAAGGTGTGGTTAAACAATCCCTCCCAGCAAATAGGGAAGATGCGGTTAAACAAGCCATCCTGCCAAGGGAGGGACGCCATGGCTGAACATTAGTAAAGTGATCAGGTGGTAAAACGATGCGCGTAGCAATGTACTACAATAACAGGGACGTGAGGCTGGAAGAGATACCAGCACCTAAGATCGGCCCCGGTGAGATTCTGGTAAAGGTAATAGCAAGCGGCATCTGTGGCTCTGATGTCATGGAATGGTATCGTATTCGCAAGGCGCCGCTGGTTTTGGGCCATGAGATCACGGGAGAGATTGCCGAGATAGGGGAAGGGGTAAAACATTATAAAATCGCCGATAGGGTTTTCGTTTCCCACCATATTCCGTGCAACACCTGTCACTACTGCCTCAGGGGGTGTCACACAGCCTGTGAAACATTGCACACGACAAACTATGACCCCGGCGGTTTTGCTGAATACATCAGGGTTCCTGCGCTCAACGTGGATCGCGGCGTATTTCTCCTGCCGGATGAGCTTTCCTATGAAGACGGCGTTTTCATCGAACCCCTGGCATGCGTTGTCCGCGGGCAGAGATTGGCAAATTTGCAGCCGGGCCAATCCGTACTCATTCTGGGTAGCGGCATCTCAGGACTTCTGCATCTACTCCTGGCCCGCACCCTTGGGGCGGGAAACATTATAGCGACGGATATCAGCGAATACCGGCTGCAAATGGCGAGGGAATTTGGGGCGGATGCTGTTATTCACGCGAAAGAAGATATTCCCGCACGTGTTCGCGATATCAATAAGGGAAGGCTTGCCGATCTTGTCGTTGTCTGTGCCGGGGCGCCGGCCGCTTTCACCCAGGCTTTGAAATCCGTAGATCGCGGCGGCACTATCCTTTGTTTTGCCACAACGGAGCCCGGTGTGGATCTATCCGTCCCTATCAATGAGTTCTGGCGCAATGAAATTAAGTTGATGCCGTCATACGGCAACAGCCCCCTGGATGCGACTGTTGCAATAGAACTCATCAGATCAGGCCGCGTGCCTGTAGGAAAGATGATTACACATAGATTGCCTCTGGATAAGTCAGGTCTTGGTTTCCGGCTTGTCTCCGAAGGAGGGGATTCCCTTAAAGTGATCATTGAGCCGCAAAGATCATCGTAAGACCACTTTTTAATAAATCCCCGCCTGACACCCGGCTGCAAGAACACTCCCCAGTTCATGACACTTTGCAAGGTCGTCCTCAGTTAACTTGCCCTTGGAGATTACAGGATCATACACCATTTTAAACTTATAGCCCTGTGCAATCCGCTCGATGGCTCTCAGGGCGCCGGTGCCGTCATTGCCCGCACTGATGAAGACGACATAGGGTTTTCTGAAGACCTTATCCTGAGTAGGATAAAAAGTCCTGTCAAAAAAATCCTTGACCATACCTGACATGTAGCCGAAGTTTTCCGGTGTGCCGACTGCTAATCCGTCCGATCCTAAAAGATCATCCAAAGTAGCATCCTGAGCTCTTTTCAGGATTGTTTCCGTATTTTCAATCATCCGGGCGCCATCCGCAACAGCCCGGGCCATCTTTTCCGTGTTTCCCGTCTGAGAATGATAGATGATTAATATCCTTGACATGATATTTATGTGATCTCCTTTCTAAAGGTTGTTACACTAAGGCATGCAAAATTTTTTTATTTTATCAGCGACAATACTTGACAATATATCCTATTTAATTAATATATAAATCAAAAAGATCAATATCGATAATCCTGTAAAGGAGGAGACAACATGCCGACATACGAGTATCTCTGCAAAGCCTGCAAGAAGGAGTTTTCATTGATACAGAGTTTCAGCGAACATGAAAAGGGCAACGTTACCTGTCCGAAATGCAAAAGCAAGAAGGTAAAACAGCTTATTTCTCTTTTCATGGCCAAGACCAGCAGGAAAAGCTGACGCATTATTGCGGGCAATGGCTTAAATACCTTAGAGCAAAGGGCGGGGTATTAATGCGTCTCGAGAACCATATCCCCCGTTTTCAAATTGTCTGCCGCCTTTTTTCATGATGGCTGTAATCAGAGACTTAGAGAGGCAATCGTTATGATAAGAATAATTATTTCCATAGTATTCATTGCATTGTTCATCGTATCAGGCAGTATTGACTGTAATGCCTTTCGATGCGGCGACGGGTTTGCCAGTGTCGGAGACTCCAAGGCAAAGGTACAACTGGAGTGTGGTAAGCCAACCTCAAAGGAAAAAGCAGGCGCTAAAAAGGTCAGACGCTACAAAAAAGGCGAAAGGGACAGGGATGCAAGTCGTGAAGCCAATCGAATTGCATTTAAGGAAAAATCAAAGCCGGTTGAAAAGTGGTACTATAATTGCGGCGACAACGATTTTATTTACATTCTTACTTTTGAGGGAGGCACTCTTAAAAGTGAAGAGACCGGGGGTTACGGCAAGGGCAAGTCTGATTGCAAGGGGAAATAGATGAGCTTTTCGAAGTAAGTGAGGTGGAACCTATGGATGCCATGAAAGCAATTCTTTCAAGAAGAAGCATTCGTCGATACACAAAAGAACCGGTGCCTGACAGTGTAGTGAAAGAAATATTGGAAGCTGCCATGAGCGCCCCATCGGCAGGTAACGAACAGCCGTGGCATTTTGTTATTATTACTGATCGGGAAATCCTTGATGCAATTCCAAAATTTCATCCGTATTCCCAGCCTCTCACGATGGCCTCTGTAGCAATTCTCGTCTGTGGAGATTTAACGTTAGAAATACATAAGGATTTCTGGATACAGGATTGTTCCGCAGCGATAGAAAATATCCTGATTGCCGTTCAGGCAAAAGAATTGGGAGCGGTCTGGCTCGGTATCTACCCGAGAACAGAACGTGTTTTAGGTATGCAAAAACTCCTCAGACTTCCTGATCATGTAATGCCACTCGCCGTTATTCCCATCGGCCATCCGGCAGAAGATAAACCTCCGGCAGATCGATTTGACACTTCAAGAATTCACTACAATAGGTGGTCATGATGAACTTCGACGGATCTCCTCTTTAGGGAATAATTCCCCAAAGGAAGGGGAATACTTCCTCAACGGAGAAGGAATATGCTGTCGGGGCATTTTGATAACCTATTATTATTACAGGCGATTTTATTTTTTTCATTGTGGAACAGATCTTGCTAAATTATAAAGAAAACAAAACGAAAGGAGGTGAAATGAATGAAGAAACTGATGTCAATTATTATTTCTATTCTCTTTGCACTTTCTGTGACAGGTCTCTGCTTCGCGCAGGCACCGGCAGCACCGAAGGAAGAGAAGAAGGTTGAAGAGAAGGCTGAGAAGAAGGCCGAGAAGAAAAAGGTAAAGAAGGTAAAGAAGGCTAAGAAGGCTAAGAAGGAAGTAAAGGAAGACGTGAAGAAGGAAGATGTGAAGAAGGAAGACGTGAAGAAATAAGCAGCTTCATCTTCATTTCTGTATAAGGAATTATTCAAAAGGGGCTCTGAGAAATCAAGAGCCCCTTTTGATTTTCTGAAAAGATAAGATGCCGATTTACAATTTCCCCCTATTCCTCATATTCCCTGACAAGCTGCGGTAATGTACATAAATCGAGTTGCTGCGCGGCTTCCATTCCCGCTCGCAAAGCCTGGAGATTTAAATCCTCTGTTCCTCTAGGAACCCGTGCCATCAACGCATCTTCTATACTTTTCATAGTGACAGTCTGACACAAATGACCAAAAGCTCCCAGCGCCACCATGTTAGATGCCACCGCGTTGCCTATTTTCTGTCGTGCAATTCGTGTAAAGGGAAGAGCGGCAACCCTGCCTGTAGGTACTTTTTTTACAAAGGTCGTATCCACGATCAATAAACCGGTTGGTTCAAGATCCAGAAAATATTTATCGCAGGATGCCTGATTCATTGCCAGAAGAAGAGCTGGACGCGAAGATTTCGGATAATCAATTTCTTTACTGCTTATCACAACATCTGCCTTGCAGGTTCCTCCTCTGGCTTCCGGTCCATAACTCTGGGTCTGGCAGACGTACCTGCCGTCGTAAACCCCTGCCGCCTCAGCAAGGACAATTGCCGCCATGATTATCCCCTGGCCACCGGAGCCGCAAAACCGTATCTCGTTACGATAATCTCTCCCACTCATCATATCTCAAACCTCTCGTATGTTTTCATTCTTATACAGGCATAGTATTCGTGCTCACCAGCATTACGGGAATCACTTTTTTAAAGATGCCTTAGCCCGTTCACGAACCGTTTGATATTTTTCCACGTAAGATGGTTTCGCAGAGTCGGTAAGGGCACCAATAGTAAAGTGACCTTCCAATGCCTCATCTGTCATCTGTTTTGCTTTTTTCACGGGCACGACATGATCCCGCAGCCATTTCATCATCTTGACAGGACTCCCCATCATATTTCGTCTCCCAAACTGGACATGACAATGTGAGAGAACCTCTATAACACTGAAACCTTTTCGGAGGATGGATTTCTCGATCAGTTTATCCAGAAGCTGCGCATGAAATGTTGTTCCGCGACCGACGAACGATGCTCCGGCAGTCGTCGCTAATTCCGAAATCGAAAAAGTATTTTCTATGTGTCCGTAAGGTGTTGTGGTTGTAAAACTCCCGTGCGGGGTTGTGGGGGATTGCTGACCCCCCGTCATACCGTAGATATGGTTGTTTATAATAATTGCCGTCAAATCCATATTTCGCCGTGCGGCATGGATAAAGTGATTGCCTCCGATTGCCGTCGCATCACCATCCCCCATAATGACAATAACTTTCAGTGCATTATTGGCCAATTTTATACCGGTAGCAAAGGTCAGAGCGCGCCCGTGGGTAGTGTGAAGGGTATCAAAATCCGCATATACGGTCATGCGACCTGAACATCCAATACCCGATACCAGCACAATTTCATCCTTCTTCAAACCTGATCGATCGATGGCCCGAATCAGCGCACCCAGTACGATGCCATTTCCACACCCGGGACACCATATGTGGGGGAACTTCTTGTCATGGCGAAGATATTTGTGCGTTAATCTGGTTATTTCTTCCGGCATTCGTCTCTCGTTACATCTTTATTAGCTGGCCATAAATTTCTTCAGGGGTAATCAATTGGCCATCGATACGGTTATATGTGTCCACCCGTGCATCTGTTTGATTAACCCGCTTTACTTCCCTGCTGATCTGTCCCATGTTCATTTCAGGGACCAGTACCACTCGGCACCGTCGGAGAACGTCCTCAACGTAATGTCGAGGGAATGGAAACAGGGTAACAAGCTGTAAAAGCCCCACACGGATGCCCAGTTGGCGCGCCTCCATGACTGCCTGGCGGGAAGAACGAGCCACGGAACCATAAGCAATTATGGCCAATTCTGCATCATCCATCATAAAGAGGTTGACCTTCTGAATATCATGAAATCCTTGGGTAATCTTACGAAATAAGCGCCTTGTCAATGCACCTATCTCATCGGACCTCTGCGTGGGGAAACCACGAACGTCATGTGCGAGACCTGTCACATGGTAATGATAACCCTCTCCAAAAACAGCCATCGGCGGCACACCCGTTATGTTATCCTCATAGGGGATATACCATTCCGGGGGCATTGCAGGCTTGATTCGGTCAATGATTTCAATTTCATCAGGAGAAGGCAACGTGACGGTTTCCCGGGTATGAGCAACTACTTCATCTGAAAGGATGATAACGGGAACACGATATTTCTCCGACAAATTAAATGCATGGACAGTAATTTCGAAGGAATCACGCACTGTTGAAACAGCCAGAACAATGATGGGGTGATCACCGTGAGTTCCCCAGCGAGCCTGCATTACATCTCCCTGAGCGGGGTGCGTGGGAAGTCCTGTACTGGGACCGCCGCGCATAACATTAACTACAACGCAGGGAACTTCGGTCATACACGCAAATCCGATGTTTTCCTGCATCAGGGAAAAACCGGGACCGCTCGTTGCCGTCATACTCTTGACTCCGGCCAATGATGCGCCGACAACGGCGCCCATACTGGCAATCTCGTCTTCCATTTGAATAAACGTGCCATCCATCTGCGGCAAACGGACGGACATTCGTTCACTGATTTCTGAAGCAGGGGTAATGGGGTAACCGGCAAAGAATCGACACCCCGCCGCCAGGGCTCCCTCAACGATGGCTTCATTACCCTGTAAAAGCCGTATTTTCTTTTTAGACGCCACTCGGCTCATGGCTTGGTACTCCCGGCGCCGGATTTACGCTCCTTTATCGCAATTGCAAAATCCGGGCAGTGAAATTCGCAAAAGCGGCATCCGGTGCAATCATCAGGGCGTTCAACCACAGGCGTACCCATATCGTTGCAGCCGATAACGTTTTTTGGACAGAACTCACTGCAGATGCCGCACGACTTGCACCAAGCGCTGATGATAACAGGATCATAATGTTTTTTGCGGTTTTGCGATTTTCCTTTGGCAGGAGTCCCGGATTCGGCTGTCACCGTTCCATCTCTTACTTCCGGTTCGGTTATTTTCTGAATATCGGTCACTGCACCTTCCATTGGTGGCTATGATATGTACGGCTTGATTTAAACTGCGTTATAGAGGTCGGGAATCAATAATAAAGACAAACAGAAATCTTGAGCCCAAGGTAATCTTAAATAATGTTCGCGCTAATAGCATGACAGTGGTATTCAGTCAAGGTCGTTTTTGTCCAACCACAATTGACTTGTCATTTTAGTAATTATCTATATACATTTATGTAAACACCATTTTGACTTTTGAAAACAGACCAAACAGTTCTCATGAAGTAAACTTTGCAGTGAGGTTAATCAGATGAACAGTCGAGCACCAACGGAACGAGGGAAGCCTCCCGGCTCGGGCCGGCAAGGTATCATCAAAACACCATCTTCACCGGAAAGCTATCGCACAATTACCTTCGACGGAAGTTATCCAGTTCCAAAAAATCTGCTCAACACACTGAAATACCAATATCTCCGTCGTGAGCTCTGGATGCCGCTGGAGAATCGTGAAGGAAGGATTACCGTAATCGTAGATGATCCCGGGAATATTTTGAAACGGGATATGATCGAAAACCTTTTAAAAACAAAGGCAATAGATTACTGTTTGGCCTCAAAGGCAGATATTCTGAGGTTCATCGATCACTTCTATGGTATCGACGACACCGGGGAGTCCCCTTCTTCCAATAGGACTACTGATACCACCGGGGATGGCGATGGTTCGAAAGAGGAACAACTTGCCGTCGACGAGTCGGACAGCAACATCGTCAATCTTGTCAATGATCTGATCCAAGAGGCCTATGTCCGGCGAGCATCGGACATCCATATCGAGCCGGATATTAAAGACCGCGTGGTCAATGTGCGGTTCCGTATAGATGGTGAATGTATACCCTACAAAACGCTCCCCTACGACTACCGGTCACCCATTGTATCCCGGATCAAAATAATGTCGAACCTGGATATTACCGAGCGAAGGCTTCCCCAGGACGGGAAGATCAAGTACAGCCGGCCTGGTGTGGAGGAGATGGAACTTCGCGTTGCCACACTTCCTACTCATGGGTATGTGGAAGATGTGGTTCTTCGGATCCTGACACGCGGGAAAATCATGATCCTGGATGAACTCCAGATGGAAAAGGATACCCATGACCGATTCAAAGCCCTCTTAAAAAAGCCCTATGGTTTGATCCTGATAGTGGGTCCAACGGGTTCCGGCAAGACCACCACCGCCCATGCGGCCCTCCACCTGATCAACAGACCCAACACGAAGATATGGACAGCGGAAGACCCCGTAGAAATTACACAGCAGGGTATACGCCAGGTTCAGGTACACCATAAAATCGGCCTGGATTTCAGCAGCGCCATGCGGGCCTTCCTGCGGGCCGACCCGGATGTGATTATGGTAGGAGAGATGCGGGACTATGAAACTGCGAAGATGGGTATAGAGGCCTCCACAACAGGCCATCTCGTGTTGAGCACGCTTCATACCAATAACGCTCCGGAGACGATCGTCCGGCTTCTGGATATAGGGATAGACCCGTTCGCCTTTGCCGATTCGCTCCTGTGTGTCCTGGCACAGCGGCTGGTGCGATGTCTGTGCACATACTGCAAGGAAGCTTACCGTCCGGAAAAAGAGGAGTTTGATGAGTTGGTGCGCCACTATGGTGAAAAACCTTTCTCAGGCATTAACGTCACCTATAATAATGATTTTACGCTGTATCGGGCTATGGGTTGTCCGGAATGCAACGGTACCGGCTACCGGGGAAGGACCGGTATTTTTGAGCTGCTTACAGCTACGGACTCAATCAAGCAGATGATCATCACCCGGAAATCTATCGCAGCCATAAGGAAAAGCGCCATGGCCGAGGGGATGCATACCCTGCTGCAGGGCGGTATCCTGAAAGTGCTGAGGGGAGAGACAGATTTTATAGAAGTTCTGAGCGTTTGTATACGTTAAGAACACCCACCATAATAGACAGACTCTCCGTCTGTATGATTGGAAAGCCTTTGAAAATGTACGCCTGATGTCATTGCGAGGAGCGACGCGACGTGGCAATCTTATTATTTATCAATTGCTTATAAGATTTCTCCTTGCAGTCGAAATGACAAAGTGGAAGTTTTTCAAAGCTCTCACGCTATGAAAATCCAATAGTAGGACAGGCGTCTCACCTGTCTTCATAAGAAAGATGATGCTGAAAAAAAATTTAAAAAATGCTGCAAATATACTGAATAATGCCTATGCGATTCTGATTTCTGCCGGAGCGGGGATTGGTATTGATTCAGGACTGCCGGACTTCAGAGGCAATGAAGGATTCTGGAGGGCTTATCCTCCTCTAGCGAAGTTAGGTAAATCCTTTGTGGAGATGGCAAATCCTGAATGGTTTTACCGCAACCCCAAACTGGCATGGGCATTTTACGGACACCGTCTCAACCTTTACCGGAGTACCTTACCTCACACCGGTTATGCACAATTGCTCGACATTGCGCGACAGAAACCGGGGGGATATTTTGTCTTTACATCCAACGTGGACGGACAGTTTCAGAAGGCCGGATACGACGATAGCCGGATCGAAGAGTGTCATGGCTCCATTCATCATTTTCAGTGCGTTCAGCAATGCAGCGATGACATATGGGAGGGGAGTGAATTTACGGTTACCATTGACGAAGAAGTTTTTGAGGCCATGGAACCTCTTCCCCTCTGTAGAAACTGCGGCGGGACGGCCCGGCCCAATATCCTGATGTTCGGTGACTGGTCGTGGAATGCACAGCGAACAGATATTCAGAGGGACAGACTCCGCAGATGGCTCCAGGAAGTTTCTGCCCAAAGGTTACCTGTTGCGATTGTTGAGATCGGCGCAGGGAACGCCGTTGCAACGGTTCGTAATTTATCAGAACAGGTGGCGACAAATCATAACGCCACTTTGATACGAATAAATCCCCGTGATTACGCGGTTCCCCATGAAAGGCATATATCCTTACCGTTAGGCGCAGCGGAAGCAGTAAAAGCTATTACTGAGATTATGGAAGGGAAATTATGATCTCCCTGTTTAAACGATATCCACTCCTTGCTTTTCGATTACTCCGGCTTACTTTCGGTAAATTCCCGACGCCGGTGGAGAAGCTTTCGGGTCTCTGCCGCCGTTTAGGCAGAGATAACCTGTACATCAAGCGCGATGACCTAAGCAGCCTCACCTATGGCGGCAATAAGGTAAGAAAGTTGGAGTTTCTGCTGGCGGATGCGCTGAAGCGTGGTGCAGTGAGGGTCATTACATCGGGCGGAGCCGGGTCGAATCATGCCCTTGCTACAGCGCTCTATGGGAAGCAAGTAGGGTTGAAAGCCGTGCTCCTGCTTTATAATCAGCCTAATGCCCAATCAATTCGGGACAATCTGCTTATGAATCTTTACAATGGCGCCGAGATCTTTCACCATGACACCTACCAGGAGCATCTGCAAGCACTTGAGGAGACAGTACGGCGCTACGAGGCGGCTGACGGTAGGGCGCCCTATATCATACCGCTCGGCGGTTCTTCACCGATAGGAACGATTGGTTACGTCAATGCCGGCTTTGAACTGGCCGAACAGATCGACGCAGGTATACTTCCCCTCCCTTCCCGGATATACCTTGCCCTGGGGACCATGGGAACGGCCGCCGGATTGCTGCTTGGATTAAAGGCCGCCGGGATCAGGACGCATGTACATGCCGTGCGCGTTGTACCTGACTATGTGGCAGATATGGATAAGTGCCGCATTCTGTTTCGCCAAACCAACGAGCTCCTTCAGAAACTGGACCCATCGTTCCCCTTGTATACACTAGGGCCTGAGGAACTTACGATTTACCAAGAATACTTCGGCGAAAAATATGGCCTGTATACAGCAGAGGCCTTGGCCACTGCGTTGCTTCTCCGGGAAAGCGATGGAATCATCCTCGACGGCACCTATACGGGGAAGGCATGCGCTGCTTTTGTTGCAGATGCGCGCAGCGGCAGCGACGAACCCATACTTTTCTGGAATACAAAAAACTCCCTGCCATTCCCGCCTGAGGCGCTCGCGGCAGACTACTGCCTCCTGCCTGTGTCATTCCATCGCTACTTCACCGACCCGGTGCAGCCGCTCGATAAAAAACTGTAATGCCATTTTTAATTGTAATGGCAAATGTCATGATCTTTGGTTTTTTCATTGTTTCAAAGTCTTTATACGGGAGATTATTCAATTCATCGTATGAGTCCGTCCGTCGGTTGAAACATATCAGAATTAAGTAAGATACACCTCGAATTCAAAAAATCATCTGTTAACCAGACTAAAATACAAAAAAGATATGGAATCATTTCCCAATACTATGTATTCTAAAAGATATTAAATCCAACCTTATAACCTTTTGAGGGAGATATGGTTAAAGATATACTTTTAAAAGTTGGACAAAAAATAGACAGAGAAAAGTTAGAAAAGCAGGGATGGTTTTTGTTAATGCATTTGCCTAACGGTAATGAAGTATTTAGTCGCTATGATATAAAGATAATTTGGGATCCGCAGCAAGAAGAAGTTGTGCATTTATTCACAACCACAGATACTTACAGGCTGTCTAAAAAAATTTAAATCTGAAATAAAATTCGTCTTGAAAGCATAAAATTGTGACGAATTGCGGCGGTACGATAAGAAGTGACGGAAGCGATCTTTTTTATGCAGGGAGTATCGGGAGAAACCGGTCTACCCGAATCATAATTTGTTGCCCGTCCCGCGCGAGCGCAGGACGGGCAATTATTATCACTACGGCATTTGGGCCTTGATGAACTCCCTGTTCAGCTTGGCGATGAATGCAACCTTGATTCCTTTCGGACATGCGGCCTGGCATTCATAATGGTTCGTGCAGTTGCCGAAACCTTCCTTGATCATTTGTTCCGTCATCAGACATACACGTCGCGCGGCCTCTGCCCGACCCTGGGGAAGCATCGCAAGCTGCGTGACCTTCGCGGCGGTAAACAGCATCGCCGACCCGTTGGGACACGCTGCGACGCAGGCTCCGCATCCGATACATTCTGCTGCGTCCATAGCCACATCGGCATCGCCTTTGGGTATGAGTATCGCACTTGCCTCGGCAGCTCCCCCGGTATGGGCAGATGTATAGCCGCCTGCCTGAATGATGCGATCCAGGGCGCTGCGGTCAACGATCAGGTCTTTTACAAGAGGGAATGCCTTGGCCCTCCAGGGTTCTATATAGATGGTGTCGCCATCCTTGAACTGCCTCATGTGGAGCTGACAGACCGTGGTCTTCTCCTGGGGTCCGTGAGGGACACCGTTGATGACCTGTGAACATACCCCGCAAATCGCTTCGCGGCAATCATGGTCAAAGGCTATCGGCTCCTTGCCCTCTTTGATCAGATGTTCGTTGACTTCATCGAGCATCTCGAGGAATGACATATCGGGGCTGACGTCCTTTGCAAGGTGCTGTTCAAGCTTTCCTGCATCCTTTGGGCCCTTCTGGCGCCATACAAAAAGTGTTAGATTCATTATTTGTAACTCCTTTCCACCAACTTCAGCGTTTCGAATGAGAGTGGTTCTTTGTGCAATTCGGGCTTCTGGCCAACACCTTTGAATTCCCATGCTGCAACATAGCAGTAATCCTTGTCATTGCGTATTGCTTCGCCTTCCGCAGTCTGGTGCTCGACGCGGAAGTGTGCGCCGCACGACTCGTCGCGGTTCAGGGCGTCGTAACCAAGAAGTTCTCCGAATTCGATGGAGTCGGCAACGCGGTTCGCATCTTCAAGCTGCTGGTTCAGTTCATTCCCGCTGCCGGGGACGATTACGTTATTCCAAAATTCTTCCCGTATCTTGGGTATCAATTCGATAGCCTTCTTGCAGCTTTGCTCGCTCCGGGCCATGCCAAGCTGTTCCCACATGACATTACCGAGCTCGCGGTGTAACTCGTGCACGGTCTTCTTGCCTTTAATGGAGAGAAGCTTCTTGTTGGTCGCTGCTGTTTCCTCTATGGATTTCTTGAATTCGGGATGGTCCTCTTTCACCTTGCCGGGCTTCGTCGCATTGAGATAGCCGCATATGGTGAAGGGTATGACAAAATAGCCGTCCGCCAGTCCCTGCATGAGCGCGCTTGCGCCGAGGCGGTTTGCGCCATGGTCGGAGAAGTTTGCCTCGCCGAGTACGAACAGGCCCGGGAGGTTGCTCATGAGGTTGTAATCCACCCACAGACCGCCCATGGCATAATGGGGCGCCGGATAGATGCGCATCGGTACTTTATAGCCATCTTCACCCATTATCTTCAGGTACATATCAAAGAGGTTGCCATAGCGCTCGACGATCACCTGTTTTCCAAGGCGTTTCATGGAATCGGCAAAATCGAGGTTAACCCCGTAGCCTGTCGGACCCACTCCGCGGCCGTCGTCGCACGCCTCTTTGGCGGCGCGGGAGGAAATGTCGCGGGGCGCCAGGTTGCCGTAGCTCGGATACTTGCGCTCAAGGTAATAATCCCTCTCGCCTTCAGGTATATCATTAGCCGGACGCTTCTCGCCCTTTTTCAAGGGGACCCAGATACGGCCGTCGTTGCGTAACGCCTCGGACATGAGGGTAAGCTTCGACTGGTGCGTTCCCGTTACGGGGATACAGGTCGGGTGAATCTGCGTATAACAGGGGTTCGCGAAGAAGGCGCCCTTCTTGTGTGCACGCCATGCTGCTGTGACGCTGGCGCCCATGGCCATTGTGGACAGATTGAATACCCTAATATAGCCGCCGGTGCAGAGAAGGACGGCATCGCCGGCATGGCAGCGGATTTCTCCTGTTATGAGATCGCGTATCGTGATGCCCTTTGCCTCGCCGTCAACAACGATAAGGTCCTGCATTTCGGTGCGCGGGAAGATCTTTACAGTCCCGAGTTTAACCTGGCGCATAAGCGCCGAATAAGCGCCGAGGAGCAACTGCTGGCCCGTCTGCCCTCTCGCATAGAAGGTACGGGAGACCTGTGCGCCGCCGAAGGAGCGGTTATCGAGGTAGCCTGCATAATCCCTCGCAAAAGGAACGCCCTGGGCTACGCACTGATCGATGATATTGTTGCTGACCGTGGCGAGACGATACACGTTTGCCTCGCGGGCCCTGAAGTCGCCGCCCTTGATGGTGTCTAAGAAGAGGCGATAGATGCTGTCATTGTCGTTCTGGTAACACTTGGCTGCGTTGATTCCACCCTGGGCTGCGATACTATGGGCGCGCCGGGGGCTGTCCTGATAACAAAAAGACTCGACGTTATACCCGAGCTCTCCAAGGGAAGCAGCAGCGGAGGCGCCGGCAAGTCCGGTGCCGACGACGAGAATTTTATATTTCCGTTTATTGTTTGGATTCACCATTTTCATATCCTGGCGATGCTTATCCCACTTTTCCGGAAGTGGACCCGATGGACATTTTCCGTCAATTATCACGATTCATCCCCCCTATCCTATATATTTTAATATGCCTAATACGACCGCAACCGGAATTGACACATACCCAAGAAACAGGATAAATGCGATTCCTCCCCCGGTCTTTTCAACGACAGGAATCGATGCGTCGCTATTCAGTCCGAAGGTCTGCACGAAGCTCTGTATTCCGTGGTACAAATGAAGAAAAACAGCAATCAATGCGGCGATATAACCGCCTGCTATAAGAACATTTTGAAAGCTGAGCACTATCATCCTGAATACATCGTCGCGCCCAAGGTCATCTTCGAACTGTGATATATCCGGATTGGTTACCTTCATGGCAAAATGAAGGATGTGATAAATGAGAAAAGCAGCTATCACGAGCCCTGTCCAGATCATTGTCTTGCCTGCGAATGTCGCACGGAGGCTCTTTTTCACCTTGTATGCCTGTGGCCTCGCAGCCCAGTTCTCCAGGGTAAGCGTAATGCCGAAAAAGATATGAACAGCAAACAAAATTACCATGCCGATACGGGCTGCCCATACCAACGGCGGCACACTATGCAGATGTTGGCCGTAAGCGTTGATCAAATTGAAGTAAATAAAAGAATTGCCAAGAAGATGAACGCACAGGAATAATATGAGTAAAAAACCTGTGATTGCCATTAAAATCTTCTTGCCTACTGTACTACTTAGAAATCCCATCTTTATACCTCCTCTCTTGATAATATGATAAAATAACCTTTCGGTTTGTGATGTATATAGAAGGGGTTATCCTGTCTGTCAAGTTATTTTTGACAGGAATTTCTTCCGGCTCTATGAAGTATAGGGAGAAATATTCTTGTATATCGAGGGTATGCAACTACCAAATATAAGGTATTGTTCATTATCCCCGACATCGTATACCTGTTTTCCCCATTGACACGCACCCCCTTTTTATGCTTAGACCGCATGGAGAGAATTCTTGTAGGGTTCAAGTGATATATTCCTCTCAATCCCTCTTTTTAAACGGGGGAGTTGTGGGGAGGGAAACGAGGATATGCAGGATAAGAGGGAAACAAAACAGGGGGCTTTGCGGGCGAAGTGCGTAGAGGAGTTGGTCCGCAAGAGAGGATTAGACGAGATAGAGGCGCTTGTAATCGACAGTCGCCTGCTTACGCTGATAACAATTATCTCCACGGGTTTAGGCGATGATGTAAACCTGAACATCGTGCCCGGTGATCGGTGGAAATACAATGCAGAGACAAACGAAATACTATTCCCCGTCGAATTGCTTTTAACCTCTTCTCCGGAAGAGATTATAGGATTTTCCGCTCACGAAGCAGGACACAGGCAGATATCCCGCCATAATTTGAGAAAAGCAGTGTTTAAACGCTTCTTCTCCAGCGAATCTACGAGGCTGCTTTTAAATGCCTTTGAGGATAGCCGGGTTGACAACTGGCTGATCGGCGCCTTCAAGGGGATAAAACATTACCTGGATATAACCTATGACGATTTGCTCCCCCAGGATTTAAATACATCAACGTATGTAGGGCACCTGCGGGGTGAAATAGCCGAACAGGCGAATACCACGTGTCATCCCTTTCTCTTGTATCTCAATTTAGAATATCTGTTGGGCATGCGATATTACTGGCGATATGGCCGCTTGCCTTCCCAGATAATGAATCCTGAAGTAATTGTTGCATTGGAGCGGACGTATAAGGATTTTGATGCAATTTTCCATCATTATCCTGCCGGGCGCGTCTCGGAACAAGAGAGAATGAAATTCGCTGAAGAAGCCGCCCTGATGGTCAGGGATACAATTCTCCCCGAGTATGAAAATTTAGTCAGGATAACAATAGAAAAATTAGCTGAAGAGATAAAAAATAATCAGATCCAGATAAAACAGAAAAAATGCGCCCAGGAGGATTTAAGCCCTGGTGAGCTGGAGGAAGAGGCCAGGAAGCTCCTGGAACTGAACGCAAAGGAGCTGGCGAATAGATTTTCCCCAAAGACGGAAAAACAGATTACGAGAAAAAGTGATGGATACAGAAAGGGCGTTTCTGAAGAAAAAGAGACACTTGTAGAAGGGGGGGAATCTCACGAGGAGAGGAAATCAGAGCCTCTGCCTGCGGAGACGCTCCGGGACCTCATCAAAAAGCAGCGCATCATTAACCGGGAGCAGGACGCGAAGATAAGCGAATATGAGAGGGTCTATAAGCTCATCTCGAATTTAGTCCAGGCATTAAGCGGGGTCCTGGAAAATCACTTCTCAAAAAATAAAAGACCGACGTTTAAGGGCTATTTCCCCTCAGGCCAGAAGCCGGATTTACGAAGGGCAATGGAGCTTTCCCGAAAATTGAGCGAGGGTATTCCCGTCCAGGAGAAGGATTTACGGGTATTCTTGAAGAGAAGGCTTCCCTCCCAGAGAGATCACAAGATAGTCCTGGCTCTGGATGAATCCGCCTCTATGGAAGAACCCAAGAGAACATCGGCCCTGGCGGGCCTTTTAGTCTTTATGGAGGCGTTGGATCATATCGGCATCGATTATGCGGTAATCGGATTTTCCGATAGCCCGGTCATGCACAAAGAGTTTGGCAGGAAGCTGACTCCCCCTGACCGGAGATTGTTATTCGAAGAGGTGTCCATGTACATACCGGGAGGTTCAACCGCTGATGCGGATACCCTTCAGTTAGCTACGAATATATTAAAAGATCAGCCGGAGGATTCATCACGATGGATCATTATGGTGACTGATGGAGAGGGAAACGTGAATACAACAGGAAAGACTTTTTTTCAGCTTCAGAAAGAAGCTTTAGATCAAAAGATTGAGGTACTGGGAGTGGGATTAGGCGAAGAAGTAACCGAGGTTATAAAACGTTATAAGAGCGGTATACAAATAGACAAAGTAGAAGAACTGCCCTCCGTACTTTCCGGCATATTGGAGGAAAGACTGGTTCATCAGGACGTATTTTGGCAAAGTTTTTTGACGCCGCACCATGAAGGCAGAAGCGGCGGGGAATTGCCGACACTTGCTCTTCCTCAGGATTTGTCTGAACTCCTGGCGGGTATCTACCTTCATCAAAAGCAGAATATCCCTACCTTCAATGTGAGACACTTGAAGAGGGCTTCGGAGTTGTTGGGGTTTTTATTAAGCAGGGGTTATCCTGAAAAAGAGGGGTTCGGGAGGAGCCTGAAATATGCCTTTATCGACCCCCAGGAGCAACCGTACAGGGTAAGGGAGCTTATCCTGGAAAAACTTACGGATATCCAGAGGATATTCCCTGACTTTACCCCTCAGGATGTGCCTCAAGACTTCCTCCCCGCGTCTTCCCATGCAGCGGTCCCCGTGGCATCAATCCCTCATGATCTGGCTCCTTTACTGGATATTGTGATGAAGCACAACTCACATCCGGAGCTTGAGAAAGCCCTCTCATTATTGAAGGAGCTTGTCAGTTCCTCTGATATTGCGTTTGTGTGTATTCCCGGATTGGAGGCGTGTTTCCGGGTCATCCACGATGAACTCATAAAAGAAATAACCTTAGAGGAATTGGAGAAAAAATTAGAGGATAAAAGCTGGGCTGTCAGGCAGCCCGCAGCCTTAGCCCTGGGACGGGTCTACCGCGCACTTATCAAACAGGGAAAAGACGCAGACCTGGGTGCTTTGGAGAAAGGATTGAATGATGAAGATCCCACGGTATGCCGGGCCGCGGCTCAGGCCTTAAGCCGGATATGGTATCAAAATTATCGCAAGGGGAAAGTATCGCTAGCGGAATTAGAGCATAGACTGGATGACACAAACTGGGCCCTCCGCCAGGCCGCAGCGCGGGCCTTAGGTAAGATCTATCCGGCGCTGGTCAAACAGGGAATAGATGTAAACCTGAGCAAACTGGAAGAGGGATTGTGGAATAAAAACTGGTTTGTCCGTCAGGCCGAAGCCGAATCCCTGGGCCAGATCTATCCTGCACTCATCAAGCAGGGGATTGAAGTGGATGTAAGCAGATTGGAAGATAAATTGAAGGATAAAAACATACTCGTCCGTCAGACCGCAGCCCTTGCCCTGGGTCAAACCTATCCCCCCCTTATCAAACGGGGGAAAGAGGTAAGCTTAAGTGTACTGGAAGAACGGTTGGACGATGATGACTGGTCTGTCCGCCAGGCCGCATCTCAGGCACTGGGCCGGATCTGGTTTCACCGCTATTACCAGGGGAAGATGGACTTAAAAGATATAGAAGAAAAACTTGAAGACATAAGCTGGTCCGTCCGCCAGGCCGCATGCCAGACGTTGGGCCAGATATACCCTGTCCTTATCAAAAGGGGAAAAAGTGTAAACTTAAAAAAACTGGAAGAGAGGTTATGGGACGCGGATGTGGACAGGTCCGTATGCCAGGCCGCAGCCCAGGCCCTGGGCCGGATATGGCCCCACAGTTACAACCGGAGGAAGATAACCTTTAAGGCATTGGAAGAACGGTTAAAGGATGAAAACTGGTTTGTCCACCAGGCAGCAGCCCTGGCTTTAGTGCAGATCCATCATACGCTTTTCCAACAGGGGAATGATGCTGATTTAAGCAAACTGGAAAGGAGATTAAAGGATAAGATCTGGTCAGTCCGTCAGGTCGCCGCACGGGCTTCAATAAAAATCTTTTCGGATTTAATATCGAGCAATGAAAAAGAATTCAGCAAGGTTTTATCCTCTTTCAATGCGATGCTGGGCGAACCGATGGCAAATACCCTCTCCGGTACACATTCCAGCCAGGTTCAGGTTGATGAAAAGTTGTTAACCGTGGGGAATCTTCTTTTGGACAGGACATCACAGAGCACTGAGATCCCTGCCTGCGTGATGACGGCCTCCGGCTATCATATTATAGAGACGTTAAGTATCGGCTATTTATTGAAACACGCTATCCTGCTCCTGGGCCCTACCTCAACAGGGAAGAGTTTCTTAATTAAATGGCTGGCCAAGGTATTGGGCTACGAGCACCTCTCGTATTCCATCAATCCGTATACCTCCAAGTTTGAGATAATCGGTGGTATTAAACCGGATAGCGAAGGAAGATTCGTCTGGCAGGATGGGATTCTTTTGAATGCGGCGCGAGAGGGTTTGTGGCTGGCTCTCGAAGAAATAAACCTGGCGTCTTCCGAAGTTGTTGAGATATTGAATGACTATCTGATTACGGGAAAGATATCATATTCGGCAAACGGGGAGCAAAAGGAATTGTATCCCCATCCGGACTTCAGGCTCTTTGCCACCGGAAACCCTGAAAGTTACAGCCAGAGACAGAAACTCTCGGAGGTTTTTTTATCACGGTTTAAAATCCTCTATCAAAAAGAGCTCTCCGAGGAAGAACTGTCCCAGATATTAAGTTCCTTATTCGAAATTTCTTCTTCTTTGGCCCTTCCGATCGCGAGATTCCACACCACCTTACAGAATCAGGCGGATAGCCGCATTATCGGCAGGGCGGAAAAAGACCCGTTTACCTTTACCCTCAGAGATATCATCAGGCTGGGCAAGAGATTAGAACCGATCCTCGCAACAGGGCCGGCAGATGATGAGTTCCTGAAAAAGTTCTTCCTGGAGTTCTTCAGCATCTATATAGGCAGGCTGAGGGATGAATCCGAAAGAGAAGCGGTGGTAAGCTTATTGGATACTCATTTTGGTTTCAGAGCGAAGGGCCTGGATCTGGAAGCGGTGCTCATGTCTTCTTCTGAAGACCTGAAATCCCTGCTTGGGACCGTAATATCCTCAAAAGGGGATGAATTTATTCCCCGACATGACGCGGACATTATACCCACCCCAACACAGAGGACGACCCTCTATCTGATCCTGAAAGCCCTCATACACAGTGAGCCGGTTCTTGTGGTAGGAAATCCCGCCTCCGGAAAGACTACCCTTATCAGATATTTAGCCAGGCAAAAGGAGACCAACCTCTATTATGTCAACCTCTCCTCCGATACAGGCATGGAAGAACTCCTGGGCGGTTATACGCAAGATAAGAAGGGGAAATGGCGTTACAGGAAGGGGCTTCTGTTTTCGGCAATGGAGGAGGGGAGCTGGCTATTGATCGATGAAGCGAATCTGTCTCCCTTATCCGAATACGTAAACAGCCTCCTCGACTTTGGCTATGTAATTGATGGAGAGGAAAATATCTGCTATGCCCATCCTAATTTCAGGATATTCCTGGCGATAAATCCGCCTTCTGTGCATCAATCAAGAAATCTGCTTTCCCCCGCCCTGAGGTCACGATTTACCGAGGTCTGGGTTGAAGAGTTAACCAATCTGGGAGAGCTGGCCGGTCTGATAGATACCTGGAGTAACGCTCCTGCGACAGCCCCCGGAGCACGCAAACAGACAAAGGGTAAAAAACGTAAGGGCCGTGATGAAAAAATTCCTGAGGATAAAAAGGAAGTAAAAAAAGTCGAACAAAAGGAGTTTGCATCCTTCAAGCGATATACCCACTTTTCGACGTGACGGGAAACCAATCTGCTCAATGGTAGGACAGGCGTCCCGTCTGTCTGTAATAGTCCTCCCAATCTACTTAACGGCAGGACCGGCGTCCTGCCTGTTTGAGAAACTCTTTGGACTTCCCTCCCCTGGTGGGAGGGATTGAGGGAGGGGGAATGCTCCCACCAGGTGAAATAGCACAACGTCTTCATGGCATTGTTTCCCATAAGGGTGAAAACCTTATCGTCGAAGACGTTCGGTTCGGCCTGAGCTATGTGGCGGTGCGGTTGGATGTTCAGCGCATGGGGCTTGCGGCCCTGTTACTGCATGAGTTACCGCCAGACTGTTCAGTGTTTCCTGAGGCAGGGAAGTTAGCCGGTGCAAAGGAGCCCTCACTTCTGAATAACCTTATAGAAGATCGGAATCCCCTGGAAAAAGCCCTGGGGCTTGCCACCGCGAATGCCATTCTTCATACAGCATGTATTGAGGATGAAAGAGATTCACTCTCGATCATGAAACTGACGCCCGATGACCGGGTGGCCATGGTCGGTCTCTTCACTCCGATGGTTCCGAAGATCGAAGCGACGGGAGCACAACTTTCCGTTATTGAACGGGACCCCACCCGCATGGCAGTTCTTGATAAGAAAGAGAGTGACAGGATACTAAAGGAGTGTACCATAGCAATCATTACGGCAACCACTCTCCTCAATGACACGCTTGAGAAAGTCCTGAACGGCCTGGGAAATCCCCGGCATGTCGCCGTTCTCGGCCCCTCAACGCCCCTGTGCCCGGAAATCTTTCAGGATACACCGGTCAATCACTTAGGAGGGGCCATCGTCCGGGATGAGAATAAGGTCATGCAGATCATCTCCGAAGGCGGCGGCACCCGCGCCATGCGCCCCTACCTGCGGTTCGTAAACCTACTTCTTTAAAGTTCATCGAGGATGTCAGGAGGGTAATTGGGCGTAATTGGGGACGGGTGTACTATTGATTTGAAAGCGAGATTCACGCCCAATTCATTCGTGTAGTACCTTTCACCCGGTAATGCGTAAACATTATCAAGCAAAATTAGAATTGTGCTGAAACTTGGTAACACCTACAAACAAACGCTCTGAAATAGTTGAAAGTATTGATGATTATCAACAGAAATATTTGTTTTATTGACGCTGGAATAATAATAAATAGGGAAGTATCCCCTAATTTCAATTGATTCACCTTCACCGACATTACCCGGTTGATCGTTTCCATGATCATCCGGGATCTGACGGAGGAGTTTCAGAAAGAATTTCGCGAGTTGCCCATCGAATTTGTCTGATTCAGATGAACCGTCCAAATCTCAGGGCGGCGTACAGGGGATCATGATCAGCCCGCAGGCCGCTTACCATGACCAAGTGCAATTTCTCTTCCTTGACGATCTTTTCGAAGAACTTCTTCTGCTCCTTGTCCCTGGATGATTTGGCTAATTCCGTATACAGCAGGATGGCGTTCTTTTCCGCCGCCATGGCGATTGCCGCCGCCTGCCCCACCGTTTCCACCTTTTCCAGGCGCTTGTCGACCGTTTCACCCTTGGGGAACAGCCCTTCCTGGACGATCACTTCAAGATAGGCGTCGATTTCCGGGCTTTTCAGGAATTGATCGATGCCCTTGCTTTCCGCCTTGATCTTGAAATCCATGAAGATCTTCATGTGGGCAGCTTCCTCTTTGGCCAGAGCGACAAACAGCTTCTTGAGTTGCTCGTTGCTGCTGGAGAATTTCTTGGCTGCCTTCATGTAAAAGTCCATGCCATCCTTTTCCGCCTTGATGGCGAAATCAAACACGTCTAAATCTTGTTTTTTAGCCATGGCTTGACCTCCTCAATCTTTGTTTGATAAGAATTCTCTTTTTTATTTTTTAATAAGGCATTGCTTTTTCACAGTGGGAGTATATGAAGAAGGATCTTGTGTGTCAAGAGGATTTTGGCCACAAAATGTTAGGTGTGGTGTCGATGTTTGTCGTCAGGCGTGAATTGTGTTTATTACGGATTGAAGTCCTGCATTTTCGTCTCGGTTGCCGATTTGTGTAGTACAGGAAGACATTCGCTTTTTTCTTAAACGGAAAAATAAACAGTTCAGCTTCATATGTTTGAATCTGTAATTAATGAGCTAGTCGGGTGGA
Organism: Deltaproteobacteria bacterium; assembly: GCA_026388545.1. Classification (NCBI taxonomy): domain Bacteria; kingdom Pseudomonadati; phylum Myxococcota; class Myxococcia; species Deltaproteobacteria bacterium. The sequence continues at coordinate 18,049 of JAPLJS010000012.1, read as the reverse complement.
CATAACCATCGACTTGTATTCGAAAGAGCGGGGGCTGAAAAGCTGAAAAGGGAGGTGAAAGGAGGGAAAGGGGACAGGCTACTTTTCTTCCACCATTTCTTTCCCTATAAACACAAAAACCCGATCTCCTTTGAGAAACGGGGTTGCGGGAAATCAGTCCATGTATCCCTCTTGGTTGATAAGTTAAAGGGGGTTTACAATATTGTCCTCAATATCCATTTGAAATTTAAGCGAAAATATAACTAAACATGAAATCCGTCAAGTCATTTTTCGAGGATCAAAGGAATGGATCCCGGATCAAGTCCGGGATGACAGGGGATGGCTGTGGCTCCGCTATTTGCAGAATGAGCGGATTAATTACCCCCTCCCTCAACCCCCTCCCACCCACCCAGGGAGGGTAGTTTCTTCAGGTAATTTAGGAAGAGTTGTAGATAGTAGTATGATTTGACCTTTAGTCGTCATTCTGTGGAAATCCACTTTTCCCGGCTTGATGAAAGTATGACAAGATGGTTCTCAATCTTATCGGGGAAAAGGCGACGCAAAAAGGGCAGGAGAATACGTAATATGTTATCGGAGGTAGTCGGATTAACCTTCAGACGAATTACACCAGGATGCCTGCTCAGCGGGAGGATTGCCCAATCACCGAAGTGTTCATCCAGCGTAATGAGTATTCTATTATCGTCGATTGCTTTCTTCAGTACTTGTTCGTCGTCAGCACGAGATTGACCGGTTTCCGAGACTCGTAGAACATCAAAGCCTTCATCACGCAAGACACGGGCAATGTGCGCTTGCAGCATCTGGTCCAGATAAAGCTTGATATTTTCAGGCATAGGCTATTCTGATATCGGTATGCTCGATGGTTTCCCTTGCATAAAATAAGGCTGCCTGTATATCTTCACGTTTCAATTCAGGGTAGTTAACAAGCAACTCGTCCCATGAAGCGCCCTCCGCGATCTGCTCAATAATAACGGAAATCGGGATTCTTGTTCCTCTTATAACAGGTCGACCGTTGCAGACCCTTGGATTAAGCTCGATTCTATCCATGCATTTCATAATGTTTATCTCCTGTTTTCCCCTGAGAAAGATGATTTTTTAACTGCATCAAAAATAGCATTTCCTGTCGTGCTTTATAGATCAGTTTCCCACGGTCATAATATTTATTTACTCAAAGTTACTTCGTTAATAAGAAAAGTATAGGGGAAACAGTCTATTACGTCAATATAAATTGACTGCATTATCAAGCATGTGCCGATAGTAGTATCTTTTAATCCACTTACCAAACTTTTCCTATAAGTTGTTTCCACAAGGAAAAGCAGCCGAGCCCCCTGTTCTTTCCCTATAAACAAAAAACCCCACTCTCTTTTGAGAAAAGGGGTTGCGGGAAATCAGTCCATGTATACCTCTTGGTTGATGAGTTAAAGGGGTGTTAAAATGTTGTCCTCAATATCCATTTGAAATTTAAGAGAAAATATAACTAAACATGAAATCAGTCAAGTCATTTTTCGAGGATCAAAGGAATGGATCCCGGATCAAGTCCGGGATGACAGGGGATGGCTGTGGCTCCGCTATTTGCAGAATGAGCGGATTAATTACCGCCCTCCCTCAATCACTCCCACCAGGGGAGGGAAGTTTCTTTAGGAAGGTGGGGTAAGATTTCTCCCTTCCAGTCGAAATGACAGGGAAAAATCTGGTGACGTAATACAGATTTATTTTTTAAGGTTGTTTTGAAATAATCAGTTAAATTTTTTTAAGGGGGAGTTGTACGAAAGGAAATAATTATCCTGTTTCCTGGTCAGCATGTGGCATCAGGGCTTAATGCCAAAAGAGTGACGCCACGACATACAGCGCAAACCGCAATTCATGAAATTTTTATTTGAAATAAAGAGACAGGAGAGTTAAATAGAATGTCCTATTCCTCCAATGGAGGAAATGAAAAGGATGCTGAATAATGATCGACCCCTTGATCCGTCCCTGCAACGAAGGTGAAATTGAAACGATTTATGATATCATTAACGATGCCGCACAGGCATACCGGGGGATCATTCCGGCGGACCGATGGCAAGAACCCTATATGTCCGGGGAGGAACTCCGGCATGAGATCGATGAGGGAGTCGTATTCTGGGGCTATGAAGAAAATGGGGAGCTTCTTGGTGTAACGGGCATGCAGGATGTTCAGGATATAACATTGATACGGCACGCCTATGTTCGCACGGTGATACGAAACCAGGGCATCGGGGGGAAATTACTGTCTGCACTCAGGGAGAGGACGAAACGCCCGGTCTTAATCGGCACCTGGGCGGCAGCGGTATGGGCCGTTCATTTCTATGAAAAACATGGCTTCCGGCTGGTTTCTCCGGAAGAAAAGGATCGTTTACTTCAACAATACTGGTCAATTCCTGAACGTCAGATTGAAACATCGGTGGTTCTTGCAGACCGGCGGTGGTTCGATAGGAAAAGGTGAAAAGTGTGATACCGATTGTGTCTATTGTGGGGCGCTCGAATACGGGGAAAACGACCCTGATTGAAAAATTGATAATAGAGTTACGGCGAAGGGGCTATCGAGTAGGTACGATCAAACATAACAATCACGGTTTTGACATCGATCATGAGGGGAAAGATAGCTGGCGCCATAAAAAAGCGGGTGCACAGGTTACCGTCATAGCCTCACCCCACCGGGTCGCTGTTATTGAAGATGTAAACAGAGACTATGAATTATCGGAATTGACGGATCACTATATTCGGGATGTTGATATTATCCTTTCTGAAGGTTTTAAAAAAAATCCGCATCCAAAAATTGAGGTCGTTCGATCAGGACTGAAGCACGAACCTTTATGTACCAGGGAAGATAATCTCATTGCCGTTGCGAGCGACAGGCCGCTTGAAAGAGGCGTTCCCTGCCTGGACATCAATGATGCAGGAAGTATCGTTAATCTTATTGAAGGTCGGTTTTTAAAACGCAATTCTCAGGGTTGACGTGCATTTTGCGGGCATCGCTATCAACAAAAGCGTAAGCAGCAAATAAGCCGTCATGGCTGAGACTGATATCAATCTCCACCGGCTTGCCGTTTAAACACACAAAGGGAGGCCCCAGACCATTACAACCTTTCTCACGCTTGATGTCAATGTCTTCCTGATCTCGTTCACAGTATGCCAAGAGACCTCGTTTAAGAGCGTTACGTCCAAAAGTTGATTCATAATCCGGCATGGCTTCTGAATCGGGACTGATACGGTTTACATGCCAAACGAGTGAATCCATTTCTTCCAATGGTGACGTGGTTCCGATGCAATGGACATAGTCGGAGGTTATGAAAATCTTTATGTAAACATTGCCGCAAGGTGTGTCGACAAAGCCGGTTATGGTGTTGTTTCCAGAAGGAATATCACCTGATGTGGTGAGTGTCTCCACAGAATGCAGGCTTACTTTATATAACCGGGGCACTGAAGTCACAGAAGGATAACATTTGCTGATAACCTTATATGCCGTTTCCTTTCCGGCCCACAGCGCCCATAGTATGGCGTCCTGACTGGCGGCATCAAATATTAGCTTTTGTTCATCGGGGGTGAAAACGCGGTTAATGAATCGCGCATTCCGGCTTTTCCCCACGTTGTGTGGATCTCTCAAATCCACTATATCGTTGCCGACTCGTAGTAAAATAGTCTTCCTCCATGTGTGCCATGTGTTTGATGATCTGCTCCGCATAATCGCGTTGAGCCCTGAGGCCGTTTTCTTTTGTTAATTGGGGCTGGAATACTTCAATATTTACAGTAAAACGTTCACCGAACCTGGGAACAAACCCATACGTATGTTGGCCATCCCCGCGGAGATAGATACACATAATCTTGCAGTTTTCGAAATCTTTAACAAAGCGGCCAACACCATAAGAAAAACTCTCGGTATTCACTCTACCGGTCCGGGAGCGCCCTCCCTCCGGGAAAACCATTAAATGCTGCTTCCCTTCTAAAAGAGAGTTGCATGTGTCGAGGGTTTTTTTCATCTCTTCACGATTGCCGCCGCGATTGATGGCGATGCACTTGGACAGATAACAGAGAATTGCCAGGATGATATTCCGCTGAAAATTATTTCTTTCCGGCAAATTCCAGGGAATCTCCCGATAATGAAGCAGCTGACGGGATAAAGAGACCGTCGCATATATAATAATCGGGGAGTCAACCATGGTAAGATGATTCGAGCATATGATCCATGGCCCATCGTGATTTCTGAAATGACGAGAGCATTCCTGTCTGATCTTCCGTAAATTCCTCACCCGGTATCCCATCAACCGGATAGCTGCAAAATAGAGCGGGGCGAGTACAAAAACAGCAACCCGTCCCAGAATATATTGAATGAGCAGAGGGCCCTGAAGCATTTTCTTCATACCTCATCTTATCCTAATTTAGTTTTTATGATGCCAACGGCATCTCCGATTGTCCCGATCTTGTCGGCCTCATCGTCTTCAACGGTAACGCCGAAGGTGTCTTCACACTTTATAATAACATCCACCAACCGCGCGGAGTTGACCTTGAGGTCATTCAGGATGTGGGTATCCAGTGTCGCCTTGTCTAACAAGCTCGCGTCCTTTGTATAAAGTCTTAAAATGTCAATCATTTTGCTAAAAATCGTTTGTTCATCCATCTTCTAATAACTCCTTTTATTATTTTCCCATTTTTTAAATATCAAACAGCTGTTTACATCACCGAAACCGAAACCGGCCTTGGCGATGATTCGTAACTCAGGATAGTCAATGCACTTGTGGGGCACTTTATCTTCAAATTCGGCGATATCGGGGTGGATATCCTCGCAGTTTGCGGACGGATGGAGGAACCCCTTATATAATTGCAATACGACGGCAACACTTTCGATGGCTCCTGCCGCCCCTAAACAATGGCCGATCAATGATTTTGTTGAATTGATGTAGGGAAACGTATCGGGTCCGCGTTTGAGGGCTGCCGACCAGTTTTTCACTTCACCGGGATCGGCAAAGGTTGCCGTTAAGTGGCCGTTGATTGCATCGACCTCCCCTGGTGTGATACCGGCGTCAGATACGGCAGATTCAATACAACGCTTGACCCCTTCAGGATTCGGTGCGGTTATAGAGCCACCCATGCGGTGCCCTCCGCAATTCACGGCGCCTCCGAGAACTTCCGCGTAAATCCTTGCACCGCGCTCCAGGGCGGATTCCAGATCTTCAATGACCAGAACTGCGGCTCCGGAACCGGGCACAAAACCGCTCGCCGAAGCGCTTAAAGGCCGTGACGCCGCTTCCGGGCGATCGTTGTATTTCCGGCAGATGACACGCATGGCATCGAATCCGGCCCAGATGTAGGGTGATGCCCCTTCAGATCCACCGGCCAGCACGCGCTTGGCCAGTCCATTGCGTATTCTCCACAATGCTTCAATAACGGCTTCGTTCCCTGTGCTGCAGGCGGACGAATTTGAAGTCACCTGGTTTCCCAGTGCCATCAGACCGGCGATACGGGCGCTGGTGCCGCTGTTCATAACCTGCTCGACGATTCGGCTTCCCATACGGCGGACCTTGCCTTCATTGACCATAGGAACCACGGTCTTGGCAATGGTATCCATGCCGCCGATACCGGAACCGACAATCACACCTGTGTCCCAGTCCACTCGATTATCATCTGCGTCAGGCACGGTAAAACCGGCGTCATTCCATGCATCTACAGCGGAGACGGACGCATATCCGATGTTATCGTTGAGGGACAGAAGCTTTTCGTGATCAAAGTAACGCTTGCGAATACTCTCAAAATCCTGTGGAACACCGCCGATCTGGCATGCAAAATTCAATTCCTGCAGTTCAGGAATAAAGCGGATGCCTGATCTGCCTTCACGCAGGGCCTCTTCAAAATTATCTAAACCGTGAGCGTTGGGGGCCACTACCCCCATTCCCGTTATAACGACTCTCTTTTTCAACTTACAGTAACCCTCCAAAAAAACATTAAGTGTTAAATCCGAAAAGATACTCCCCTTCCGGCCAATACACCAGAACTCACCATTTCACCATTTTCCCTTTCCATGGTGACCTTCGATTTTAAATTTCCCATGCGAAAATATATTTTTTGACCACGGGTAATCACCCGCTCACCAGGCCTCACAAGCCCGGTAAACTCCACCCCTTCTGCAAGAGTAAAAAGTGTAGTCAACTCTTTTGATGCATCGATGGACGTATTTATCTGCTTTGTGTAAAGATAAAGACCAAAAGCAACAACGCCCATTTGTGCCATAGTTTCAATAAGAATGACTCCCGGAGTGATCGGTTGGTCAGGGAAATGACCCCGATAAAAATACTCGTCCTCACGAAAGCGGTAAGAGCCCACAATATGTTCATCATCCAGTTCCAGTATCTCGTCGATAAAGCGAAAGGGATGTTGCTGGGGAACGCTATTGAGAATCCGGACCATCGTTTCCCGATCAGCCGCCATAAAGTCCCCCGTTCACATGGACGACGCTTCCGGATATATATGAACCGCGCGTTGCGAGAAAAGCCACCACTTCGGCTACTTCCTCGGGACGTCCTATACGGTTCAATGAAATATTATCGAGAATTCTCTTTTGTACCTCTTCGGGAAGCTGCTGCGTCATCTCTGTCTCAATGAATCCCGGAGCTACTGAATTGACGAGGATATTACGCCCCGCTAATTCTTTCGACAGGGATTTTGTGAAGGCATCAATGGCCGCCTTTTCCATGGTGTAAGGAATCTGGCCGCCGTTGCCGGTATGCCCTACGACACTGGATATATTAATGATACGACCCCCTCCCTGACGCAGCATAAAGAGGCGGATGATTCGTTTGGTCAGGTACCAGGTTCCGCGTGTAACTGCACGCTGAGCATCGAATTGCTCAATTTTCATACTGTTGATATCGGCATTTACCGATACTCCGGCATTATTGACAAGAACATCCACGTGTCCCGCTGTTTGCTTCACCGTATTGACCAGGGCTTCTACCTGGTCGGTGTCGGCAAGATCCGCCTGGAGGAGAAAGCCATCGCCGATTTCAGCAAGAACAGCCTTTGCTTGTTCCTCACTGCTACGGTAATGAACGCCTACCTGGAATCCTTCCACGGACAATGCTCGACAGCATGCCGCACCAATACCCTTTCCACCGCCGGTTACAATTGCAACGGGTTTCCTGTTCATGAACCACCTCTCATGATTCCACCGACAGAATTGGCTGATCGTTTCGGGTAGTCGGGATAGATAATTCCCTGAAAAACACCGGTGCGCGCATCTTTAATCTGGGCTATCATTTCATTGTCCACATAAATATTGGCATCTGCGATTGCCAAACTTGCCCCCGATTCCTTCAACTGGGCATATCGCTTAATGTGAATCTCATAACGGACACATTTATTATAGGGACGGATTTGACCGTTAAAAGTAACCTCACCGCAACCCAGAGCCCTGCCTGCACCTAATGCACCCCGCCAGACACAGTAAAAACCCAATAATTGCCATACAGCATCTACGCAGAGACACCCCGGTTGGACCGGATCTCCCGGCATATGGCATTGAAAATACCATGCGTCCAGCTTGATGTCCTGTTCCGCTAGAATGGAACCCTGTCTTCCGTTGCTTTTGCATGACAGGATACGGTCCGCCATGAGAAAAGGCGGCGCCGGTAACCGGGCTTCAAAATGTGCAGGCGGATCGTCCACCAGGCTTCCATAAGAAAAAGCAAGGAGGTCTTCCAGACCGAAATGCTGGCATTCCATGAATTCCGTATACTTCATGATGCTTCTTCCACCTTCAACATCATACGCACCCATGTAAATCCCGCCCCGACAATGGCGATGGCCACATGATCGCCGGGATTCAGTTCGTCCCAGTTCTGGCTTAAAACGGCAGGCGCTCCCGAACAACCGGTGTTGCCGAAATCCGCCACTGTATGCCAGTGATTCTGCTCAAGGATGCCGGTACGCTCACAGACGGTTTTCAGCATCCCCAGGTTGGCCTGATGACCTACAAAAATAAAGCGGTTGCCGTTTACAGAAAAATTATCCTGGAGTATACGAATGGCCTCTGTCGTTTTTCGGATGGCAAATCCCTGTACAGCGTTTCCGTCCTGTTGAAAGTAGCCCATGCGAGGAATACTGACCTTATCACAGGACGAAGGTTTTGATTCACACGAACATGCCATAAAGGCCGCTCTTGATGGGACGGTTGCTGAAACGACGGCAGCGGAACTCCCATCACCGAATAGTACGGCGGTATTTCTGTCGGAATAGTCTATACTACGGGTAAGATTTTCCGGATTGACCACGAGAGTAAAGGGCGGCAAAGCTTCCGGCTTCATCTGACTGAGGAAATGGATCTGCATACCAAAACTGGTGCAGGCAGAGTTGAGATCAAAACAGGGAGCCTCTATTCCCAGTGCCGCAGCGATGGTTGTTGCCTCTGCGGGAGAAAGACTATCGGGGGCGGAACTGCCGGAGATGACAAGACCGATATCTTCCGGTTTGAGTCCGGCCCGGTCGAGCGCCATCCGCGCAGCTGCGGTACCGGTCGAAGTATTGTTATAGAGGCCGGCGTCTAGAGCTTCGCGCGGGTCTCTGTTTTTTGTAGTCCTTATGTAGTCTAAAGGAAGAACGGTACGACGGGTACGAATACCGACTCTCTCCAGAATCCATTCTTCAGATGTTCCGATATCCAGTTCTTCTAGAAATGGATTGGTGATGATATTATCGGGGTAAAAATGGCCAAGACCGTGAAGATAAAGCATAATCACACAATTTCCCTTCCGATGATCATGTTCTGAACCTCCCGGACACCCTCATAAATATCAATGATGTGAGCATCCCTTGCCAGCTTCGAAATTTCATATTCCGACATGAAACCATATCCGCCATGAAGGTGAAGGCCTTCGTTAGCACAGAAAATTGCCGCCTCTGCGGCGACATTCTTTGCAAGAGAAGCATAAATGCCTCTCTCTTCCGCCCTTTCTTGAACCATGAAAGCCGCCTTCATCAGCGCCATCTCTGATAATTCCACTTTTTTCCACATTTTCACCAAGGTTTCTCTTGCAACCGGCAGATCACAAATCCTTTGTCCGAATTGCTTACGCGCTTTTGTATATTCGAGGGTGATGTCCAGCGCCCTCTTGGCAAGACCGACACCAATTGCTGCCACCATCGGCCGCGCATAATCGAGAACGTCTATGACGTACTTAAATCCCAATCGCCGATCGCCAATGATCTGATTGTCACTAATAACAACATCTTCGAAGGTGACGGCAGCTGTGTTTGATAAGCGCTGTCCAAGTTTGTCTTCCGGCTTACCGATAATGATCTTCCCGCCGGTTGGCAGAGGTATCTCTCTGCCTTCATTTAAATGATGATCTGAGTTTGAAGGCAACACCGGTAACGCGGGAACTATCACACAGGCCATGAAATTTCCCGTCGGTTTCCCAACTTTACAAAAAACGGTAAACTGCGAGGCATATGAGGCATTGGTAATAAAACACTTACTGCCATTGAGAAGGTACGTTCCATCAGCTCCCTTTTTGATAAATGTCGTCATTGCAGAGTTATCAGATCCGGCGCCCGGTTCCGTCAGACAGAAGGAGGCCAGTATAGGCTTCTCAACAAAGGGGCCTAAAAAAGCAGCCTTCTGTTCGTCCGTGCCATGCTGTGCTATAACCGTATTCGCAAGGTCATTGCACATTGCCGATGTTGAAATTCCCGTATCACCGTAGGACAGTTCCTTGATAATCAGGGCCGTCGATACAGGATCTATTTCGTATCCTTTGATGGATTCCGGGACGCTCAAATTCAAAATGCCAAGTTCCCAAGCCTTCTGAACAATGTCCCAGGGAAAGGTGTGTTTCCTTTCTAATTCCATAACATGCGGTATTATCTGATTCTTGACAAACCTGCTGACTGTATCCACGTACATCTGCTGACTATCTGTAAGAGTAAAATCCATTTCAAGAATCCTTTTATATTATTTTGCGATAAGCGTATGTGTCATTAGCAGTATCTGTGCCAGTTGGATGATTGATACACTCTATTGCACCATAACATTTTATTATTATTTATTAATTTACGATTTGTGCGGCTTTTTTTAGTGTCATTTGGAAAGGGATTTACAGTGCTTGCGCCGTGTAATTTTCTTTGCGGTGCGTATTTGTCTACGCAGAATAACGTGTTGTAAAGGTAAAAAACATGTTTATCGATCAAGTTGTGAAAAAAAAGGTCTTCATGTAGTGAAGATTTATCTTGACAAGGTAAAAAAATATAGAGTATCTTGCCCACATCAAGGGATGGATGTGATTTTCCAACATCAGAAAAAATTTAAAAAGGAGGTAGAAATCGATGAGAAAACTGTTCGCAATCATTTTTTCAATTCTTTTCTTTGTAACACTAACGTTTACGTTGGTCGGCTGCCCATCGGCGCCAGAAAAGAAACCGGCTGAGCCTGCCAAGAAAGAGGCAGCAGCACCGGCACCAGCTCCTGCACCAGCACCAGCCCCGGCACCGGCTCCAGGCGCGCCCCCGGCACCGGCAGCACCGGCAGCACCGGCTCCTGCGCATAAGTAGTATTAGTAAAATTTTGAAAGATAAAAAAGTGGCCGAGCATGTTATAAGCATGCTCGGCTTGTTTTTTATATCGTATCATGAAGCAGTTCTTCTGCTTTCTTGACTTCCATGATCAAAATTTATATCATCCTTTTAAAATAGACACAGCTAATTATAGAAGAATAATAGGGATGAGCTATGAATCTTGCGCAATCAGGAATCCAGATACCTCCTAAGAAAGTGGGGGGCCGTGGTAATTTGCGAATCCTGTTTTTCGATCCCCGCTGTCGGAAGGAGAAGTTTCGCAGGAGCGACACCTTAGAACATAAACAGCTATTGGACGTGTTTCCTGGACGATAGGGCTTTGGCTTTATGGAAACTTTTGCATTAGCAACAGTTAGCCTTATAATTTCAAGTGTTTTGATTATCAATAAAAAAAAGGTTCCCGTCCATGTATCCTTTGCTTCTTTGTGTCTGTCACTCTTTCTCTATAAAGGGGGCGCCTTTTTCTACGGAGCCCTTACTCATGATTTCTGGAAAATTATTGAATACCTGGGGTTGATTGCCATTCCTCCCTCTTCCATAAAGTTTACCCGTTCACTCCTTCACCAGCAAACTTTTCTAACAAAGAGGGATATTATAACCACTACGGTTTTCAGCATTTTACTTTTCATGACCTTTTTCTCACCCCTGTACAGGTGGGCATACCTTGAAAATTTCCTTCTATTATATACATGCTCACTACTTATTGTCTGTTATATAGCTCTTATTCACTACGTTAGAACAAGACCCCAGGGCGTTGAAAGAACGCGAATGGTTTATTTATCTGTCGCGTGCGCGGCAACGGCGCTCCTGAGTTCCTGTGACATTTTGTATTATTATGGATATGCATTCCCTCCTCTTTCCAATCTCTTTATTGCCGTTCTCCTGTACTTTATTCTGATTCTTATTACACACCCTCATCTTCCCGAATTGCACGAACTCATGGCGAGGGCGCTCGTCGTTTCGATCATCACCCTCTTTGCGACGATCACTATTGTCCTCATTATTGGATTATTCGGTAAAGGGGTAAGTCCCCCCTTTACCCATATATTATTGGCGTCTATTATAATCGTTATCGCTATAGAACCTTTCAAGCTCGTCTTGAAGATGATATTCAGTTATATATACCCGGAAGGCAAGGATGTATTTACCTCCCTGTATGCCTTTGATGAAAAGCTCGAGAGAGAAAAATCACTCCTGCTGGAGGAAATGGCGCCCGTTTTAGCTCATGAAATACGGAATCCCCTCGGCTCTATCAAAGGCGCTGCCCAGTATCTTAGATCAGAGTTAGGTAATGGTGAGAATCAAAGGTTGTTAGACGTCATAATAGAAGAAGCAGACCGGTTGAACAGCGTCGTATCTCAATTTCTCAATTATGCCAAACCGTACACCCTCAACTTGAAGATGCAGGACGTTAATCAAATTATTGAGAAGGCTCTGTCAGTCATCCAAGCGAGTCCCCGGTTAGATAATATTGTCATTGAGAAAGAGTTGCGTCCTGATTTGCCCTTCATAAATGTGGATGCAGAACAACTGATTCAGGTTATGCTGAATATTGCATTTAACGCTGTAGAGGCAATGCCGGCAGGAGGAACTTTGATTTTCAGAACGTCAAAGATTAGCAGTGGTGATGGCGAAGCGGTGGGCATTTCCATCAGGGATACGGGAACAGGAATTAAAAAAGAAGAAATGAAAAATATTTTCAAACCATTTTTCACAACCAAAGAAAGAGGTGTTGGTCTCGGCCTTGCCATTTGTCAGAAAATTATTAAAAATCATGGCGGTCATGTAAGGGTTAAGTCAATCCCGATGCAGGGGAGCATATTTTATATAAGGCTGGGTGGTACGCAGTGAGAAAAACTTATTATTTGGGTGAACTATGATGGAGAAGATACTTGTCGTTGATGATGAACTCAATATGCGGCTGGTCTTGAAGGCCTTGCTGAGTAAGGAGGGGTATGACGTAGCAACGGCATCGGATGGCCTGGAAGCATTGAAAATCCTCAAGAGCGGTGATGTAGAAGTCATTGTGACTGATATGAAGATGCCGAAACTCGATGGAATGGGTCTTCTGGAGAGAGTGATTCGTGATTATCCTTCTACACCGGTTATTATTATAACCGCTCATGGTACGATTGCTGCCGCCGTGGATGCCTTGAAGAAGGGGGCCTTCGATTATATCACCAAACCGTTTGAACGAGATGAATTGCAACACATAATCCATAAGGCCATAAAAACAAGGCGGTTGAATGAAGAAGAGCTCTTCATCAGTCCCGATGATGTGGATCGGCAAGGGATTGTGGGATCCAGTGAACCCATGTTAAAGATATATGAAACCATCAAAAAAGTTGCCCCGACGTCGACAAGCGTACTGATTACGGGTGAGACGGGTACCGGCAAAGATCTCATAGCCTGTGCCATTCATAGAAACAGCCCTCGCAGGAATAATCCATTCGTTAAGATCAACTGTGCCGCCATTGCGGAGAATCTCATAGAAAGCGAACTGTTCGGTTATGAAAGGGGGGCTTTCACCGGCGCTGTGTCTACAAAACCGGGGAGGTTTGAACTGGCGGATAAGGGGACCCTCTTTTTAGACGAGGTGGGGGATATTCCAAGGGATATGCAGGTGAAGCTCCTCAGGGCAATCCAAGATCACGAATTCGAGCGGGTCGGCGGCCTGCGCACGATTAAAGTGGATGTAAGATTAATTGCGGCGACAAACAGGAATCTTCTTCAGGATGTGAAAGAAGGCAGGTTTAGAGAAGATCTTTATTACCGGCTCAATGTTTTTCCCACACACCTGCCTCCCCTCCGGGAAAGAAGAGAAGATGTACTTCCCCTTACCGACTACTTTATCGAGAAGTTTAACAGGAAGCTAGAAAGGTCGGTTCGAAATATCGATTCCCGGGTGAAAGAGCTCCTTATTCAATATGACTGGCCGGGCAATATCCGGGAGTTGGAAAATTTTATGGAACGTATTGTTCTCATGGCCGGTGGGGATACGATTACCTTTGAAGATATTCCACCGGAATGGAAATCAGCCGCCGAGGCGCTTTCCCTTTCCCAGCCTGCGGGACAGAAAAAACCCCTTAAAAGTTTCGTGAAGAGCTATATGGAAGAGGTGGAAAAACAAACGATAACGCAGTGTTTGGAGGAGTGCGGCGGTAATGTCACCAAAGCTGCTCAGCGGCTCGGTCTCAGCAGGAAAGGTCTGCAATTGAAGATGATAAAATATAGTCTCCGTAAACAATAGCAGGAAACAGAATTCAGAATTCAGAATACAGAATACAGGAGACAGAACAGGGGGCTTGCTTTTTTATTCTTTCTTCTGCCTTCTGTATTCTGAATACTGTTTTTGGAAATAGGAAAAGTGCAATATTAATGAATATTTGCCGGGGGTGTGTAGATGAAAACACTGATATTCACGAGGAAGGACGTACAAAAAGTATTAACGCCATCAGTAGCCAATAAAACCATCGAGAAGGCATTCAAGGCGTATGGCCTGGGCCAGGCCGATATGCCGGCAAAGAGTTATCTCACTTTCAAAAAGGGAGATTTACGGTCTATGCCGGCGTACATTCACGGCCAGGGTTTTGATATTGCCGGTATAAAAAGTGTAAATGTGCACCCCGAAAACGCCATGTACAACCTTCCCACGGTCATGGCGGTAATCATCCTTGCCGATCCAAAGAACGGATTTCCGCTGGCGATACTGGATGGCACATACTTGACCAGCATCCGTACCGGCGCCGCGGGGGCATTGGCTGCTAAGTTCTTGAGCAGGAAAACCGCTAAAATTGCCGGATTTGTCGGTTGCGGCGTTCAGGCGCGCACACAATTGGCATGTATTCTGGAAGTGAGGAAATTAAAAACTGTCAAAATATGGCAATTCACCCCGGAAGATGAGACGGCGCCGAGATTTAAAGAGTGGGTAGAGAAAACATACAAACTGGAGACGATCATCTCTCCCGCTATTGATGAAGTAACAACCAACGTCGATATCCTCATCACTACGACGCCGTCCCGCAGGCCGTTAGTAAATAGGGTTTCACCCGGAACTCACATCAATGCCGTCGGCGCCGATGCCGAAGGAAAACAGGAAATCAACCCGAAGATAGTAAAGCAGGCTAAAGTGGTCATTGACGATTGGGCGCAGGCGTCACATAGTGGAGAGATCAATGTGCCCGTCCGCAATAAACAACTTACGAAAAAAGATATCTATGCGGGGCTCGGAGACATTGTCGCAGGAAAGGAAAAAGGAAGGGTATCGGACGAGGAAATTACCCTCTTCGACTCCACGGGCCTTGCAATTCAGGATATATCCTGTGCATACACCGTATATAAAGCGCTCAAAGATAGACCGGGGATTAAGAAGATCGAATTGTTTTAATTCCACACAAGGCGTGCCCTTTTTTTAAGAAACAGCGGCGGGAAAGAGGACTTGGCCGATTTGACCCTGCGAAGGTCGAAGGGGATTTTGTGGTTCATCCGGTTCCTGCGTACTTTCTGATTTGCAAAGGTATTATACCTACAGGATAACTCTCTCGTTCACCTACAAACAAATAGAGTCAAAGAGTTTAAAAATTGAGTATTACTGATGGAAATGGTGCACGGTACTTCTTAAAGTTTTTGCAGGAGATTCATATGAGGTTCATCGGGTGTAATGATTTTATCTGACTTTATAAGGCCATGCAGAGTTTCCATGAGTAATCAGGATCACCATAGAGGCATAGCCGGAAAAGGCACTGTTATCAGCAATCATTAATCTGACACTTAAGTTTCATCAGGTAATACACACCATTTGACCATAGCACTTCATGGTTTGGAAACATTCTTGTCAACTCGTCAAAATGCTCTCTATATTCTGTTAAGCAATAAATCGTGCCTTCCTGATCACACCGCGCCTTGAATTGTTCCTCCGTCAGGAAATAATGGTCCCGCTCTTCCTTTGGAAGAAACTTCATGCCGTAGCTCAATTCACCGAAGTCGCCTACTAGAGGCGTTCGTATCTCATTATATGTGGCGATACCATAAAGGATAATTTTGTATTGATATAATTCGTGGCCGGCAGGAAGTATCCTCTTGATAGCCTGCGAAGCGGGATATGCGGATTTGTAAGGGATCAGGAATGAAGAAACGGAAGGGGTCATCGAGAGCAGAAACAGTCCAGACAGAAAATAAATAGTGACAAACCATCCGCATTGATATCTCGTTTTGACCAATTCCGGAAGGAATGCAAGCAACAGCTGGCTGAATATGGGCAAGATAATCAGCCACGATAATTCCCGCGAATAAACGATTGACAAATCACCACCGAACTTGGAGCCGACCTGAAGGAAAATCGGGAGCAAAAACACAGTCATGAGCAAGAGAGATTGCAGTAGAATGGGAATCTGCAAAAGAAAAGACTGGAATTGTTTTCGTGGATGCAGGGTCAGATCATCGTAATTTCTCAGTTTATGGCCGATCAGGACTGACAACGGTATGAATATCGGGGCAATGTAAGGAATAAGCTTAGAATGGGACAACGAAAAAAAAACAAAAATAAGAATGACCCACGTCCAAAGAAATTTGCTCCCCTGAAGAGTCGAGGATACAATTTTTCCTTTGTGCATCTCCCAAGCGGCTTTGCCGAGAAAAGCAGCCCATGGAAGAATGCCGAGGATTACAACCGGCACATATAACAAAAACGTATTATCACGCCCATGCATCGTGGTCGTATATCTCAGAAGATGTTCTTGAATGAAAAAAAACCACAGAAAATTCTGGTGCGCTCGCTGCACAAGGATGAACCAAGGGGCAGTGATTGCCAGAAACAGAACGATTCCGATCGGCGAGATGAGACCCATGGTACGTTTCCACTGTCCACTAAAAACCAGCCATACCCCGAGAATGGCGAGGGGGAAGATCACCCCAATTAATCCTTTGGTCAAAAAAGCCAAAGCAGAGGACAGATAAAGCAGATAAAGCCATTTTTTTTTGGAAGTGCCGACCAAATGGCGATATCCCGCCCAGGTGGCCAAGCATGTATATAAAGCTAGGGGAATGTCGAGGATGTTAAAGTTTCCGAAGATGAAAAAAAACAGAGAAGTACAAAGCACACCGGCGGCATAAAGCCCCGTTGTCCGATCCCGAAGAAAGGAGCCTATTCCGTAAGTCAGCAGTAGACAAGCCCACGCACACAAGCCGACATAGATCCTCGCAGTGAAGTCAGTTTCACCAAAAAACTTGAAGATGATAGCAGACGCCCAATAGGTCAGGGGAGGCTTCTCCAGATAGATGACATTGGCGAGTCGCGGTATTACATAATCTCCTGAATCCACCATATTATCTGATATCTCGAAATAACGGCTTTCATCGGGTTCTATCAGGGGCATTAGAGGAGAAAACACAACGTACAGAACTATAGGCATTATTATAAGAAACAAAACCCGGCTGTTTGCCAATTTCAATAAAGCCTTTTCCATTTTAATCTCATGCATGGATTCGAGAAATATGGGTTCCTATCAAACAGTAATTCCTTAACAGAATCATTGCAACGAATCAATATTGATTCAGATTGAGAACTTGCTTTTGTGGAGGCTGAGAATAACTAGAGGGGTCTTGTATGTCAAGGAAATGTTATTATTGTTGGGGTCATCAAATAGGCTATGTTTTTGTGCTACATAACTGACATGTTGCCAATAGAAATGTGTCTTTTCAAAACCTATTTTGGAATCTTCGGGATGCTGAACATGAAGTGCCGATGCTTCTGTGAATCTGTCGATCCGTCAGACGAAATCTTCTTGACGCGCGAGGATGCTCGTTGGTCACATGCATGTGATGATTCAACTTGTGATCCACCTGCGCTTAGAAGCGAAACCCGATGCCGCCCAGCAACACATCGGTGTCTCGATCATAGTTCGTGACGATCCTGTTCCAGGAAATCCGGATTATCCACGGCGACCGAAATTGATAGGCCGAAATTGATAGGCCACCGACATGGTGACGAGACCGGCAACGGTCAGTTCGTCATCGCCTCCAGATTCTTGTTTCCGGAGTTTGTCAAGGGCGACGTAGGGTCCGGCACCGACCCCGAGGGTCAGCCGATCCTCGAAAAAAGACCGGACGAGCCACAGTTGGGTGATCAACCCATCCCGGTCTAAGGGCCCTGGATGACCCTCACTGAGCCATCCGATGGTCCAGTCGAAATAGCGTCCGAGACTGCGCCGGTACTCCAGCATCCAGGATGTTGTATTTTCCGAATCACAGCTGTTGACAATCGTCACGCCTCCAAAAACCGTGACCTCATTCTTGACATTGCTTTCGGTTCCGGGGGATGATGCGGAAGTCTGATCCGGCGAGCGGGGGGCTTCAAGCTGATATCCGATTCCTGCCAATACCGCAAAGGAGTCGATGCTCCGGGATGTTTCAATGACATTTGAATTCACTGAGAAAAGCCAGCGGTTATCCAAATGCCAGGTGGCGGACAGGC
>JAPLJS010000011.1 GCA_026388545.1 Deltaproteobacteria bacterium | reverse complement strand
GTGAAAAGGCGAGGTAAGAGCTCACCAGTTTTCCGGGTGACCGGGAAAGCTTGGTAAACCCCATCCGGAGCAAGACCAAATAGGAGAACATTAAGAGCTGCCCGCTCGACGTTCTCGGGTAGTGTCGCTTGAGGCAGCAGGAAACCGTTGTCCCAGATGAATGATCATCACCCCCTTAAGGGTGACCGTAAGGGGGAACAGAACTCGGCTTATGATCTGGTCCGACACCGATTACGTTCCATCCACTGCCGGAATTCTCATCACATGATACAATATATTTTGCTTTTTATCTTAGTCCTGGGTTCGGCAGGCTATGGTTTTGCCTATAATGCAAATCAGGCTATGGAAGAGGCGGATGCGTATCTAAGAAACGGCCAGTATCTTGAGGCTATGGGGGCCTATCAGGATATTTCAGACCTTTCACCCGATCCTGAAATGAAAGCCAGGGCAATACTCAGGATAGGGGATATTTACAGCTACTTTCTGAACAATTACGACCGGGCACTGGAAAAATATAACGTTGTAATAAAGAATTATGAAGGCAGTAAACATGCCGCTAATGCCTATTTTAATTCTGGAATGATCCTGTATGAAAAAAACCGGTATAAAGAAGCATTGAATCAATTCAAAATATACCTCAAGAGATACCCCCGTGGGGATCGAAGAGAGACCGCAGAATTCATGATAGAAATGTGTTCCCGGCCTCCTCTCGCAATTACAGAAAAAAAACCGGCCTTTAAATCAGCGAAAGAAGAAATTATCAGGGTCTTGATCATGACCGGTGTTCGGGAGATCAATGTAGGCTCGCCCTCTTCATTTGAAGTAAGAGACGGCGATCGAAAGGAAATCCTTATCAAGGCGCAAACTGCAATCATAGACATTTCGGGGGGGAGTATAAAACTCAATGGTGAGCGCCGGCCTCACGATAGGCTAATTATTATTCCATCTGATGGTAACATACTGAGTGTAAACGGCAATCGGTACAGGGGTAATTTTAGAATTCAGAAGAGTGCCAATGGCGATATGGATGTGATTAATGTTCTGGATGTGGAAGCTTATCTTTACGGTGTTGTCCCGAAGGAGATGTCCCCTCAATGGCATCCGGAGGCATTGAAGGCTCAGGCTATTGCCGCAAGAACATACGTCCTTTATCAGAAGGAAAAAAACAAGAACAGAGACTATGATGTTATTGCCACCACCACATCCCAGGTCTATGGGGGACGAGACGCAGAATCGGAAAAGTCCACCCAGGCTGTGGATGAAACGAAAGGAATGGTGCTGCTCTATAACGGTCAACTGGCCCTTACGTATTTTCACGCAAACAGTGGAGGGATGACGGAAGATGCAAAACATGTATGGACCGCGGATGTTCCCTATCTGAAGGCGGTTCGGGATGATTATAGCATCAAAGCCAAGAATTGTTCATGGAAGCTGTCCATGAATGTCGATAAAATCAGAAAGTCCCTCAACAAAAATGGCCTTGAGATCGGATCTATTGAAAGGCTTATTCCCAGTGACATAAGTCCTTCCGGCCGTGTAATGAAGATCAAGATATTCCACGGCGGCAGGGAGACCATAGTAAATGGTAATGACTTCAGGATTAAAATTGATCCAACACTGGTCAAGAGTACCCTGTTTACAATGATCAATGAGGGGGATGAAATCCGTCTTGAGGGGAAAGGATACGGCCATGGTGTCGGTATGAGCCAGTGGGGAGCTTACTTTATGGCTCGTGAAGGATATTCGTATGGTGATATCCTGAGACATTACTATTATGGAGTGGAACTCAGGTAACCTATAATTATTGGTATTCACAGATATTTTCCTGACCATCGGATATCATAACCTCTGCATCAGGAATAAGAACTACAATAGCAAATTACTCCAAATAACGGCCTACTTTGTATTTTCACCTTTTAACTTCCGGTACCAATCTATCGTTTTTTTCAAGCCATCTCGAAGGTCCGTCTTTGCCTTAAAACCAAATTCCTGGTAGGCCTTTGTAGTGTCGAGCATCCTGCGGGGTTGGCCGTCGGGTTTCGTTTCATCCCATGTTACTTCGCCTTTATATCCAGTCAGCTCCACAATCAGATCAACGAGATTGCGGATTGAGATTTCAAAGCCGGCTCCGATATTGACGGGATCGCTTTTGTTGTATTTCTCCGTTGCCAGAATAATCGCCTCCGTGGCGTCCACAACGTAAAAAAACTCCCGCGTAGCCTTGCCCGTCCCCCAGACGATGATTTTGTCTTCCCCGCTGATGATGGCGTCGATACACTTCTTGATTAAGGCGGGGATAACATGGGAGGACTTTGGATCAAAGTTGTCACCGGGGCCATAGAGGTTCACGGGCAGGAGGAAGATGGAGTTGAAGTCGTACTGCAGACGGTAGGCCTGGGACTGGACGAGCATCATCTTCTTCGCTAAGCCATAGGGAGCATTGGTCTCTTCAGGGTAGCCGTTCCAGATGTCCTCCTCTTTAAAAGGAACGGGTGTGAACTTTGGATATGCACAGATAGTACCCAGGGCGACGAACTTATCGATCTTCCGCAGATAGCCCTCGTGGAGAAGCTGAATGCCCATCATAATATTGTCGTGGAAGAGGGCGCCGGGGTTCTCCTGATTGAATCCGATGCCGCCGACTTTGGCAGCCAGGTGGAGAACAATGTCCGGTTTCAAATCTTCATAGAGGCGATGGACGTCCTCCAGGCGAACAAGGTTATACTCAGGCAAGTCGGCAATGGAAAGATTGTGATACCCCTTTTCCTGGAGTTCCCGGATGAGATGCCGGCCGAGAAAGCCCTTGCCGCCGGTGATTGTGATGCGCTTGTTTTTCATGTTATCCCCTCATGCAATTCGCCCGTTTCCCGTACAGGCATATCCCGCATCAACGAGGGTTTTCTCCCGATTCGCATGTTCCGTGTCGGCGTCGATCATCATGTCGATCAATCGGTCAAAACTGATCCTCGGCTCCCAGCCCAAGACTTTCTTCGCCTTTGTGGCATCACCAAGGAGGCAGTCCACCTCCGTAGGGCGGAAGTACCGGGGATCGATAACCACGTGTCTTTCATAATCGAGATCGAGCTTTTTGAATACCTTTTCTACGAATTCCCGGACTGAATGGGTTTCCCCCGTTGCGATGACATAGTCGTCCGGCTTTTCCTGCTGTAACATGAGCCACATGGCCTCAACATAGTCGCCTGCGAAACCCCAGTCCCTCTTTGCTTCCAGGTTGCCGAGGTAGAGTTTTTCCTGGAGGCCGAGTTTGATGCGGGCGGCAGCCCTTGTCACCTTCCGGGTGACAAAGGTCTCACCCCGGCGGGGGGATTCATGGTTGAAGAGAATGCCGTTTGTGGCGAATATCTTGTAGGCGTCGCGGTAATTCTTCACAACGTAGTAGGCGTAGACTTTTGCGGCGGCGTAGGGGCTTTGGGGCTGAAAGGGAGTTGTTTCCCTCTGTGGCGGAGGAGCGGCGCCGAACATTTCACTGGAGGACGCTTGATAGAAGCGGGTTTTGATGCCTGTCCTGCGGATGGCCTCAAGGATGCGAAGCGTGCCGAGACCCGTGACGTCCCCCGTGTACTCGGGCATATCAAAGCTTACCCGGACGTGACTCTGGGCGCCCAGATGATAGACCTCGTCGGGGTTGATGTCGTTGAGTAAATCGGTCAACTGTCCTGAGACGGACAGGTCTCCGTAGTGGAGATAAACCCGCGCCTCGGGATCATGGAAGTCCCGGTAGAGGTGATCGATGCGTTCCGTGTTGAAGGTGCTGGCCCGGCGGATCAGCCCGTGAACCTCATATCCCTTACTCAAGAGCAACTCGGCAAGGTAGGAACCGTCCTGCCCGGTGATGCCGGTAATAAACGCCTTCTTCATTTAAATCCTCCTCAAATTGTATAGTAATCCCTGTACCATTGTACAAAGTGTCTGATACCGTCTTCTATTGATGTTGCCGGTTTAAAACCTACATCTTTCATGAGATCGTCAACGTCGGCATACGTGGCAGGTACATCTCCCGGCTGTAGTGGAAGCAAGTTCATCACGGCCTTCTTGCCTAATTGCTTCTCCAGTATGTTTATGAATTCAAGAAGCTCTACGGGGTTATTATTGCCTATGTTATAAATTCTGTATGGGGCAAAGCTTGTGGCGGGGTCCGGGTGAGCTCCATTCCAGTTCGGATCGGGTTCCGGAATTTTATTCATAACCCTGAATACACCTTCCACGATATCGTCGATATAGGTAAAGTCTCTTTGCATTTTCCCGTTATTATAAACATCGATAGGCCTTTCTTCCAGGATGGCCTTTGTAAACAGAAACAGAGCCATATCCGGTCTTCCCCAGGGGCCGTAAACGGTAAAAAACCGGAGCCCGGCATAAACGAGATGTTTGATTTTTTTATGCCGACACTCCTCAAGGATATTCAAAAATCCGGCAAGGTTACTGTCCAGATATGCATAGGGATTTATTAGGGAGTATCTTACTCCTGCCTGGGCTGCCAAGTGGACGACGATTTCAGGTTCCTCTTTTTCGAAAAGCGAGGTCATGTGTTGTCTCTCGGCAATATCCATTTTGACAAACTGGAAATCAGGGCTTTTTTCCAAAAGAGAGAGTCGTGCCTTTTTCAGGTTGATGTCATAGTAGTCGTTCATATTGTCCAGGCCGATTACGGAATAGCCGGCCTTCAGAAGACGTCCGGCAAAGTGAAATCCGATGAATCCTGCAGCGCCGGTGACAAGAATTTTATTCATTTTTTACTCCCATTTTGAAGCCTGATCTAATTTTTGCTTTAATTCCAGAAATCTCTTTTACAAGGTTTGTAGCGTTCTCGCACAGGCATCGAGGGTTTTTTCCATATCTTCATCCGTGTGGGCAAATGAAAGGAAAGAAGCCTCGAACTGGGAAGGCGCCAGGTAGATTTGATGTGATAACATGTTTCTAAAGTAGTGTGCATAACGCTTCGTATCACTTTTTGCCGCTGTGGTGAAATCAAAAACCTCGTCTTTGGTAAAAAATACCGTAAACATGGACCCGGCTCGATTGATAGTGACAGAAACATTGTGCTGATCGAACAGCTTCTTTAATTTTTCACAGAGGAGGGATGTATCCTGGTCCAGTCTGACGTAATTCTCAGCGCTTCTTTTTAGGATATTCAGCGTCGCAATGCCTGCCGACATGGAGATGGGATTTCCTGAAAGGGTGCCCGCCTGATAGACCGGACCTGAGGGAGCCAGTTTCTCCATGATCTCCTTCTTACCTCCGAAGGCGCCGACGGGAAGCCCTCCGCCGATAATCTTTCCAAGGCAGGTCAAATCCGGTTCAATCCCGGCGAGGTTCTGGAAGCCGCCGTAGGTTAACCTGAAGCCGGTGATTACCTCGTCAAAGATAAGGAGTATTCCATGCCGGCGGGTGATTTCTCTCAGCGCTTCCAAAAAACCTGTCCGGGGCAAGACAACACCCATATTTCCCGGTACGGGCTCAACGATGATGCAGGCCAGATCGTCTCCATGCCGACTTACTGCAGATGTGACGGCTTCAATATCATTGAAGGGCACGGTAATAGTCAATTCAGCCAGTTTTCGGGGAACACCGGGACTTCCCGGGATACCCAGGGTTGCCACACCGGAGCCGGCCTTTACCAGGAGTGAATCGGCATGGCCGTGATAGCATCCCTCAAATTTGATAATCTTTTCCCTGCCGGTATACCCGCGGGCGAGTCTGATAGCGCTCATTGCGGCTTCTGTTCCGGAACTTACCATTCTTACCATATCAATGGACGGGAAGGCGCCAACGATTAGTTTTGCCATTTCAATTTCCAATTCTGTAGGGGCGCCATAGCTGGTTCCTTTTTCTGCTGCGGCCTGAATGGCTGCAATGACTCCCGGATAGCTGTGACCGAGGATCATGGGACCCCAGGAAGCTACGTAGTCGATATATTCCCGTCCCTCGACATCGTAGATTTTGGAACCGGAGGCTCTGCTGATAAAAACAGGGGTTGATTCGACAGATTTGAAGGCCCTGACGGGGCTGTTCACACCTCCCGGTATGTATTTGCAGGCTTCTTCATAGAGAGATTTGGAAGATTTATTTGACATCGGTGAAATACTCCATGCTGCTTTTTTTATACTCTTCCTTACTAGTGAGGACTTTAAAATCTTTTATTCCTGCCGCTTGCGAGAGTTTCTGAATTATGTTTTCCTGCTCCCCTTCCCGGAAATGAACCATTGTGAAAATATTATATTTTCCTTCGAAAGAGGGGGTCCTTTCGTAACAGTGGGTGACCTCTCTGAAGGCAGCCAGACAATGCCCTGCAGATTCACCTTTTTCATGCGGAACAGCCCAGACCACCATGGCATTGTGTGTAAAACCTGCCTTCTGATGCCGCAATATGGCTCCGAACTTCCGGATGATACCTTTCTTCATCAAGCCACGTATTACTTCAAGAATTTCTTCTTCGGACGCGTGCGCCTGTTCTCCGATACTTTTGAAAGGTCTCTTTTCGAGTGGTATGTCTTGCTGGATAAGCTTTGAAATTATCTTTTCTGTCTTAGTTAACATGGTGATAGTCATATACCAGTTTTTTATTCTTTATTCCAGAGGCAAGGAAGTCTTTGAACGGAGCGACTTCTTTTCCGATTGTATATGCTTGATCGTGAGCATTTTTTCCTTTGCCCGCTTTGATCGGCGGCGCTTCTGCCGCCGTATCTTTTCAACGCGCTGTCTTTCCGCGCTAACTATTCCCGTTTGTATCTTTTCGATCCTGTCCAGGAGCAATCGCCTCGCTAAAAAGCGGTTCTGTGACTGGGATCGTGACTGCTGGCATTTAACGGAGAGCCCCGATGGCATGTGGAAGAGATGAACACACGAAGATACTTTATTCACCTTCTGTCCGCCGGGGCCGGACGACCGGACGAAAGTTTCCCGCAGATCACCTTCAGAAACCCCGAGACGCTCCATGCGTTCAATCAAGGCCTTTTCTTTTTCCGGGGAGACAGTAAAAAGACTCATAGTTTTATATACAAAGTTCGACTACATCTCCATCCTGGAGAATGTAATCCCTTTGCACCATCTGACCGTTGCGGACTGATTTGCCCCAGGCTTTTGCGTATTTCAATTTATTCACAAAATCGTTATGAATCTTGCCGGCAAAATCCTCCAGGCTGCTCCCTGCGGGGATGACAAACGGGGCTGTTTTATCAGCCTCTTTACCGGGAGGTTTCGTGTAAACCCGCATCATACCGGAGAGTTCATAAAGCTTATCCAGGAACACCATAATATTCCGGCCGGTGCGGGTCGAAATACCCATGCAGGGTAGTTTGACACCGGAGAGTTCTAAGAAAATTTCCATATTTTCCTTATCTTGAGGTTTGTCCATCTTGTTGACGACCACGAACATTTTTTTAATTTTGGGAGGTTTTCTTAAATCTTCCGGAACAGTGCATGCTTCAGAATAAATACGAAAGGAGCGGATAATGGCAAGGGTATCTTCGAACTGCTGCATAGGGTCGGCGGAGAGGTCCAGCAGGATGACGGCGATATCGGCACGGCGGATGAGATCGGTTAAGGCAGGTTCCGTATATTCTTTTGTAAGGGGAGGGGTGTCAATGAGCTGGAACTGGATGTTTTCATAATGCGCCATTCCCGGTGTCGGCTTGTGCGTGCTGTGGGGGAAAGCTGCCACTTCCGGTGAAGCATTCGTTATCAATTTGACGAGGGATGATTTGCCCGTATTAGGAGGACCGATAATAACGACTTGGGCAGCCCCTTCCTTTTCAATGTCATAAACTGTTTTCTGTCTGGCACCCCCCTTTTTTTTCAGGGCCTGGTCTTTGAATTTAGAGATACGTTCACGCAACATGGCCTTGAGCTTATCCGTGCCCTTGTGTTTCGGCATGATGGCAAGCATTTCTTCCAGGGCTTCAATTTTGTCTTCAGGGGTCGTTGCCTCCCGAAATCTCTGTTCCGCCGCGAAATAGTCCGGGGGAAGATTGGCCGGCATGGATTTTTATCTCCTTAAAAACCGTTTAAATTATATATAAGTATTTTCGAAGTAAAGTATGAAAGTCAAGTTGAATTTATTTAAAATCATGATATTCTTAACACAGTGGATTTGATGAGGCCAACAAAGCATGAGTAGAGTCAATGTCGTTGACTTAAGAATATTATCTCTTTCAAGTCCCCCTTCGCAAAGGGGGAACTGGAGTTTGGACATTTACGTGTCCCCCTTTGTAAAGGGGAGTCAGGGGGATTTTAATTGCATTCCCTAAAATCTCCCCCAACCCCTCTTTAGAAAAGAGGGGGGTCAAAGTGCTTAAGTCAATGGCATTGTAAGTAGAGTAACATACAGTGACCTTGTTATGGTAACAACAAAGAGGCTAATATGAGATATGTTCAGCGCCCATCTGATCAATGATCCCTTTGGCGACCCGGGGGTATATGTCGAATTTAAGTACCGGCGTTCAGCGATTCTTTTTGATTTAGGTGATCTCCATAATCTGAATCCGAGAAAGCTTCTCAAGATCAGCCACATCTTTGTTTCCCATACCCATATGGATCATTTCATAGGGTTTGATTATTTGCTGAGGGTATGTTTGGGCCGTGACCGTCATATCTCACTCTTTGGTCCTCCCGGCTTCCATCGGCAGGTGGAAAATAAGATCGGTGCCTATACGTGGAATCTTGTCGAAAATTACACGAACGATTTTGCACTGCACGTTACAGAAGTACATCCGGACTGTAAAATACTCAGACACTATCGCTGCCGGACAGCGTTTAAACCTGAGATCGAAGAGGTAAATGAGAGGTTTAACGGCACCCTTGTGGAGGGCAGCTTTTTTTCTGTCAAAGGGGAGTTTCTCGATCATAAGATTCCCTGCCTTGCATACAGATTTGAAGAAAAAAGCCGTGTCAATATCAAAAAAAATGTCCTTCAGGAAATGGGACTTCCCGTTGGGTTATGGCTGGTTGACTTAAAGGATCGAGTTCTCGCCGGTGATCCCGATGATACGCCCATACGGGTATGGTCGAAAAAAGAAAAGCAGGGAACGAGAGAAACGTTTATTCCTTTGGGTGAATTGAAAGAAACGATTGTGAAGGTGACGCCGGGACAGAAGATCACCTATATTACGGACGCTCTCTACAATGAAGAAAATTCACGAAAGATTATAGCGTTGGCTGAGGCGTCGGATCTGATGTTTATTGAGGCGATGTTTCTCCAGGAAGACGCCGAAAAAGCCGCGCACAAGTATCACCTCACGGCATTTCAGGCAGGAACATTGGCACAAATGGCGGGTGCAAAGAGGATATCGCTATTTCATTTTTCGCCGAAGTATAAAGGGACGCCCGATCTTCTTGTTGAAGAAGCAATGAAGGCATTCAATGGTTAAATCTTTTTAATCTGAAACCCTTCAAGTTTAATGGCCACCGATCGTTGAAGGAGTTCTATGGATATGACGAAGAGTTCTTTGCTATAGTCTGTGCTTACAACGAGACCCTCAATA
>JAPLJS010000010.1 GCA_026388545.1 Deltaproteobacteria bacterium | reverse complement strand
TCGTCAGGCTGACCCATTGGAAAGAACAAAAAGATTGGACGGCGGAAAGGGCGTTACAAAAAGCCACCGGCGGCATCCGGAAAGCTCAAGGGAAATCTCCGTTTTCCTCTTGACATTTCTTATCATGGATGTCCCCGATTTCCCCCATGAGAAAACCCTCGATTCTGGCCCAATCTACGATAGCATTGATTTGTTCCATTCTTTTGATGGCCCGGTTCTTTTCCATGGAAGAGAAGAGGGAGATATCGGTGAAGGTGAAGTTAGTTTTCATTTTCTTGAAGCTCATAGATCCTCCGAATCTTTTTATTTGAAGGAAATATGGCACAATATTCATTAAATGTCAAGAATATTCAATATGTTAGCTTTGAATAACTGCGTTTTCAACGGCAAATCGATGAGCCAAGAACAAAAATTCGGGACGAGTTGTGCAAAGGTCTCCTTCTTTTTAGAAAAGGAAAATGTTAAATAATTACTAATCCATTTACCC
Organism: Deltaproteobacteria bacterium; assembly: GCA_026388545.1. Classification (NCBI taxonomy): domain Bacteria; kingdom Pseudomonadati; phylum Myxococcota; class Myxococcia; species Deltaproteobacteria bacterium. Next base: position 6,394 of record JAPLJS010000010.1, on the reverse strand, counting down.
CGTTCATTTCGACATCAAACATACATCAATCGTATTGATATATCTATCATTTCTTTCAGGAAGAAAAATTGGTCGTGAATTAATCTATTTTAAAGGGTCTTAACGGTGCTTGAACAGCAATAATATTGCGGACTGGTTTCCGCAGGATGGGTTCTACAGCGGTCTGTCATAAAAAAAGAGGCAAGGTAACAATCTTGCCTCTTTTTACTTTGATTGACCGATTGAGCTATTCTTCCTTCATGCCCATGAGCTTCTTGGCCATTTTCTTTTTCTTTTCGAAGTCCGTAAGAACGGAGAACATGAAGCGCTGGGTCTGGGGGGCGCCGGCGCCGTGCCAGGTTCCCGCACCGTGAAGCCCGGCCACCCAGTGCTGGAGGAATTTGGCGACTTTGAGCCTTTTCTCTGCGGGGGCTGCGGCGCCGAAGACCTTCTTCAGCACCGGTCCGACCTCCGGGTCTTCCAGGTCTTTCAATCTCGGCATGGTCACTACGAGCCCGCCGCCGATATCTCCCGCATTTTTAATGATTTCCCAGAATCCATGAGCGATGTTCAGCTTGGCGGCATTTCCAAAGAGATCGTCGGGAAGGAAGACGCCCGATCCCTTGGGTTCCTCTCGCCCTCTCATGGCCGCCGCAATGGCGCAGGCGTGGGAGGTTTCGCTCAGGCGGACCATATCGATGATCTTTTCCTGAATATGGGGTACTTTTTCCACACCGATGTACTCGGCGGCCAGCATGGTCCCTCCGATGATCACATCGGCAAATCCGACCTTGCAGGCCCCGCCGCAGTTCATGCGGTGGGCCTTTGCAAACCGGGTCACCATCCGGCCGGCGTACTTGGTCTCACCGCACAGGAACACCCTCTCCCAGGGGATGAAGACATTGTCGAAAACCATAGTCGACGTTTCTCGCTGTCCGTAGATGGGGTTGCCCAGCTCATCTATGTCGTCGCCGAACATCTCCCGCTCGGCCGAGTAGGCGTTGTACTGGCAGATGTAGGAGAGCCCGGGGGCGCTGTTTTGCACGGCGAAGGACAGGGCGAACTGTTCCTCGTCCTCCCTGAGCCCCCCGCCGGGCAGGACGAGCGTTTCGTGTGAGCCGATGGCGCCGCTCTGGCTCACCTTGTAGCCCCTCACCACGATTCCGTCGTCGCGCTTCTCGACGAGGTGGATGAAGACATCGCGATCCTCCTGCTGGGAGGGCCGCTTCTTGCGGTCGCCTTTGGCGTCGGTGATGGCGCCTGAGACGGCAAGATCCTTGGATTGGGCCATTTTGAGCCAGTTATTGAAGCGTTCATTGTATTTCGTGCCCAGGTCGCGGTCCATCTCCCATGTCGTCGACGCGAGCGCATTGAGAGCATCACATCCGACGCAGCGGTAATTGCATGTCCCGACGGTCTGGCTGGACAGAAGCGCCATTTCCTGACGCATGTCGAGGTCATGAATGTTTCTGGCCACATTGAGATTGCGGTTGATGGGCTCCCCCGTCAGGTGGGATGTGGCAACCATGACCTCCTTGCATTCCGGCTGCTGCGCCAGATCGTAGATGGCCGCGTTGGCCATGACCATGGACTTCGTGATGGGGTTTTCGAGCAGATTCTTCACCCACTTCCCGCCGACATAAACCCTTGGTTTCAGCTTCTTTACGCTGTCCAGATACTCCTTTGACGTCACTAAAGCCATCGTTTGCCTCCTTTTATGGTTTAATTATCAGATTTGACCTCTATAAAAAAAGCCGCGTTGCCCCCTTTGTCCGGATACGCACCGATATTATGCAGGGCAATATCCATGACTTCCATTAATGCATCCTCCGGGCGTTTCCCGGACAAACACAACGACAGATTTTTATCTTTCCGTTCAGCTTCCGCAATAAGACCCTTTTCATAAAAACCCGGTAAAGCCTCCTTTCGAAGACAACTGTCCACAAAACTTGCAAAAGTTCCACCCAGACCTTTATAGGCGCCGCGAATGCTGTTTCCGATTTTAACGGCGATAACTTCTAATACCGGTTCATTCTCTTTTAATACCAATAACGATCCTCCTCGTTTTTGAATTCGTAAGACCCGTGGCTGCGACTTCCAGGTTGAAGACCTGGCATGATCGCGACAGAGCCAGGTTGTCTGCCATTGAGAAGTCAGTTCCCGGCAGATGGTCTTGCCGTACTTCTCTTTAAGTCGATTGGGTATCTGATTGAATAATCTATAGAGTCCCGGCCTTCCATAAAGTTGCTCCTTCCCCTTTAACATGGCTTCTTTGCCTTCGCCCTCGGGAAGGGAGCTTCTTCCATGGACCGCACTCACCGCCATGACGGCGCCGACAAGGGCTCCGCAGGTGTCCCCGTAGAGACCGATGCCGCCGCCAAACCCCGTCGCCACCTTTTTGACTTCGGGAGGCAGTCCCGTATCCACCAGACTCAGGACCGCTTCGGTGACACATTCCGCACAATTATACCCCAAAGAAAAATTCTTACGGGCACGCTGACGGATTTCCTCGATTTTTTCCTCTTTTGTCATTGATCTTTCCCCCTTTTTTTAAAGAATTGTATGTCGGTTGGGCCTCTCCGGACATGAGAAAGCTTCTTACGGATTTCTGCAATAACCTTTCTCGAATGGATATGCCCGCAGGGGCGCATTTATAGAATCATCTATCCGCAGAAATAGCAATACGGAAAAATTACGTAATTTATACGTATATAAAATAAGTATTAATGGGAGCGGGTTTAATGGAATTATAAAGACAAGAGATGGGATCTCAGGTTGGCTTTCCTGTTTTTCAAGCTTAGTTTTTTCCTGATATTATCCCGGTGAACCTCGACTGTCCTGGCTGATGCATTCAGCAGCTCTGCAATTTCCTTTGTCGTGCGTCCTTCTTTTATAAAATTGATGATCTTGATTTCCATGGGAGTAAGATTGGGATATTTTGAGGAAAGGGTTCGCAGAAACGGGGAAATGATCTCGTTTATATTTCTCTCGAGGATTTTCAATTGATTTAACTGATGGCTGTCAATATGAGTTATTTTTAGATTCTCGATGTACGGCAGAATAAGCTCTCTCATATTACAAATGACTTTTTCTTCAAGTTCGGATTTGTCTTCCTCTCTGCGCTTGAGCAGGACCTTGAGCGCTGTATTCGCATCTCCCAGATTCCGGGATTTTTCTTCCAGCTCCCGCTCTCTCTTTTTCAATGCTTCTTCCATTCTTTTGCGTTCGGTGATGTTACGGGCAATGCCATGAATTGAGACTTGTCTGCCATTTTCCCTCATGATCCGGGAATTAACCTCCACCCAGACCGCTTCGCCGTCTTTTGTGTAGGTGAGGAATTCCTGTGGGTTTTGTGCTTCCATATCGCCGACTTTCTTTCGAATGAGTTCCCGGACAACGGGCAGATACTCCTGATCCAGAAGATTCTCTATACTGCGTCCCATGATCTGCTCCGGTTCGTAACCATAGATTTTGGAGACGGCGGCATTGCAGGACAAGATTTTACCATCGAAATCAAGGATAAAAATTATGTCATTGGCGTTTTCAAAGAGCTCCCTGTACTTCTGCTCCGATTGCCTCAATGCTTCTTCAGCCCTCTTTCGTTCCGTTATATCCGTAACAATCTCGACTACACCGGTGAGAGAGCCTTTTTCATCCCGTACGGGATAGCTGCGCAAAACCCAGTTTTTTTTGTATGAAGAAATATCGATTACCTCGTGGGGTTCACCGGTTTTGAGTGTCTTTTCAGCAGGGCAAATGCGGCATGCCCTGCTTCTATTATGAAGCGCCAGATAGCAGTGTTTCCCGTTCAATTGGCCGGGCGCCAGGTTAAATGCGTCATGCATCGCCTTATTGGCCCATATAACTTTTAAATCCGTATCAAGGTAGAGGACGAGTTCGGTCATGGCATCAAGAATGACCGATTTTTCCCGCTCTGATTTGCTGATCTCTTCAAACAACTGAGGGTATTTATCTTCGATGTGACGGATCGGCAAATTTGATTTGTCAGGCGTCGTTATTGTTTTCATTTGTTCCCTTTATACCATATATATTCAAAATCAATATCATAGAGATATGTGCAGATCAAGAAGTCAAATTAAGGGGTCAAGTCTGCCCTTGACTCTTAGATTGAAATCCTGTAGATACCGCTTATGGCCAGACCGTTACGAATCCAGTATCCTGATGCGTGGTACCATGTGATGAACCGGGGACGGCGAGGCGAGCCCGTCTTTACAGTTGATGACGACTATGTCTCATTCATTGCCATCCTGAGGGAATCACGCGAACTCTGGAACGTCAATGTAGCCGCATACTGCCTCATGCCGAATCATTATCACCTCTTGGTGCAAACCCCGGAGGCCAATCTGTCTCGATGCATGCGGCATATCAATGGTATCTATACGCAGCGATTCAACAAGAAGCATAACGAAGACGGGCCCCTGTTCAGAGGCCGATACAAAGCGATTCTCGTGGATGCCGACAGCTACCTCCTGGAGTTGGTGCGTTACATTCATCGGAATCCGGTACGGGCGGGTACGACCACTACCGTTGATGACTATGCCTGGAGCAGCCATCTCGGTTATCTGTCGGATGCATCAAATTATGGATGGCTGTTTAAGGACTTTGTTCTTTCGTTATTTTCGCACGACAAAAACGAAAGCAAGAGAGATTTCAGAAGATTTATGTCTCATGATGATCAAGAAGAGCTTACGAAGATTCTTGTACAAAAGAAGATACCGCCAGTGCTCGGCAGTACAAATTTTATCAAATGGTTAAAAAGTGAGCATGCTGAGAAAAAGATCAACGAAGAAATTCCCGATACGCGGATGTTCATCCCGGAGATTGACACGATCAGGAAAACCATTTGTAAATCATACGGAGTAGCAGAGGACAGTTTGCTGAGAAGCAAGCGGGGAATGACAAATGAGCCGCGGAATGTTGCCATTTACTTGACCCGGTATTTAAGAGGCGATCGATTGGTGATAATCGGGCGGGAGTATGGCATGGCGAAATACAGTTCAGTGAGCAGTGCCATAGAGAGGACAAAAAAGCAGATGGCGGGTGACAGAGGGTTCAAAAGACGTGTCGAGGAGATCAAGAGCGACATCAGTAAGAGTCAAAAGCAGACTTGACCCCTCCGATGACCCCTCTGAGACATTACGGGTGGTCGAAGATATACCCAATGGAGCGAATGCTCTTGAAATAGACCGGATTCTCCGGGTCGTTCTCAAAGTACTTCCTCAGACGCACGATGAAGTTATCGACGGTGCGTGTCGTCGTCTCACCGGAATACCCCCAGCCTACCTCCAGCAGGACCTTGCGCGACAAGGGTTTCCCCCGGTTTGCAATAAAGATCCTGAGTAACCGCACTTCCTGATCCGTCAGGTGAATCGTCCCGTGTATACCCTGTGCGGTCATCGTTCCGAAGTCAATCGTATTGCTCCCAAATACGTATGTCTGCTTTATTTCTTGTCCTTCCACCGCTTCCCCGGCGGTACCGCCACGGCTCCAGGAAGATCTTGTCATGAGGCGCTCGATGCGCATGAGGAACTCCTCCAGATTAAAGGGTTTGGCGAGGTAGTCATCAACGCCGTAGGAGAATCCCTTGACCTTGTCTTCAGTGCCCCCTTTCGCCGAAAGGATGAGGACAGGAAGTTTTTCATCCTCCAGGCGTATATGGCGCAGGACTGACAGACCATCCAGACCGGGCAGCATGATATCAAGGACGATGAGGTGAGGATTCCATTCTTTCCACATCCGAAGGCCCAATGTCCCATTATAGGCGATTGAAACCTCATACCCTTGAAGGGAGAGATTCAGTTTCAGGCCTTGGGCGATATGCTCATCATCCTCGATGATGAGGATGCGTTTTTGCAGAGTATCTTTCATGATTGTTCCTTTTCGTTTTATAAGGATAATGTCAACGTGAAAACAGACCCTTTTCCCGCCCCGTCGCTCTCCGCGATGATCTTTCCGTGATGGAGTCTGGCTATGTGCTGAGCTAGATAGAGTCCTATGCCGCTTCCTCCTACGAGGATATGCTCATCGTGGTGTCGGCCCTGATAAAATTTCTTGAATATTTTCTTCCGTTCTCCCTCATCGATACCGATCCCGTTGTCCTTGAAGCGGATCAGCAGAACATTCTCCCCCTCCTTGAAGGTGATGTTGATGCAAGGTCTACCGGAATTATTGTATTTCTTGGCATTGGTCAGGATATTCATCAGGAGCATCTCAAACAGGGATATGATGACGGGCAGATAGAATTCCTTCCCCGAGGGGTTCTCGACATGGATGTCACATCCTCGGAAGATATGGCGGTTACTTGCAAGAAATCCTTGAATCAGCTCAACAAGGTCGACGTTCGTGAATTCCCCTTCGTAAACCTTGCTCTCGATCCGGGCAAGATTCAGGATAC
>JAPLJS010000009.1 GCA_026388545.1 Deltaproteobacteria bacterium | reverse complement strand
GGACAAAAAAGAGGAATTTATTCTGCTCTTGCCTTTCACTCCAAGCCGAAAGGACAACATGGCTGCCTGGATGGCGGTTCGCTGCGATGCACCGAATTACGGAAACATGACTGTTTACAAATTTCCCAAACAGAAACTGGTTTATGGACCGAACCAGATTGAAGCCCGAATAGACCAGGAAACAGAAATCTCTAAGCAGCTTTCCCTCTGGAACCAGAGAGGTTCCCAGGTCATCCGGGGGAGTCTCCTGGGAATTCCCATTGAAAAGTCAATCATTTATATTCAATCTCTTTACTTAGCCGCCGAAAAGGGTCAACTCCCTGAATTGAAAAGGGTTATAGTGGCCTACGGGAACTCCATTGCTATGGAAGAAAATCTGGATACTTCCCTTCAGCGGATCTTCGGTGGGCGGCCGATGAAGGAAAAAGAATCTCAATATCCTGCGGTTGAAAGAGCAGCAGGTCCCGTGAGAGAAAAGACGGACAGGGACTTGGCCTTGGAGGCCCTCTCTCATTACAGAAGGGCACAGGAATACTTGAAGCTCGGCAACTGGGGTAGTTACGGAGAAGAACTCGGGAAGATGGATGATATCCTCAGAACAATAGAAAAAAAGAAGTAAAATGATATCCTGGAAAGAAGGTTGAACAATGCAAAAGCATTGGAGAGTCACCTATTTTGTTATGTGCATGGTGATGCTGCTGTCATCTGCAGGGTGTGCCGGCTCACTTTTCAAAAATTACGGCACAATAATACCTGACAGGGCCGCGACAAATGCTTTTGAAAAATATCAAATCAACCCCAACTTCACTTATTATATCAGCGGTTCAGATGTCTATCCCAATGCGATTATTGGACTGGACAAGGCCTATACACTGGAATCCGACCTGTGGAAAAAAGTTGAGATGACGCCCCCGATCTTCCGTGAGCTTGTAATGGACATGCAGACCAGGGCTTTGAATCTCGGCCAGAGCCAGCATGGATTTGCCATGTTCGATGACAAAGGAAATCGGATAGGGATCTGGTATTCCATTCTTTCGGCCAGGACAATGCTCAAGATGAAAGACAGCCGCACAGTCATCATCTATACACCCGACATCGATACATATGAGAAATACGAAAGAGGCGGTAACGATCATTCAAAGTAAAAAAAGAATGCAGGTGCGAAGATAATTTAACTCCTTGCAAACTGCTCCAAAATCCTGTATGAGACGTGGCAAATTATTTTCTCAAGGAGGATGTATGAAGGCATTGGTCACTTACTATTCAGAAACCGGTAACACGGAGATGATTGCCCGTGCGATATACGAAGCTATCCACATCGAAAAAGAAATAAAACCCCTCCAGGATGTGCAGAACGCCAAGGGGTATGACATTATATTTTGCGGATTCCCGTGCCACGCCCATAGTGTACCGGGTAAGGCAACTCCACTTATCAAAGGACTGCCCGAAGGCCAAAAGGTGGCATTCTTCTCCACCCATGGTTCACTCCGGGGCGGCCAGTTGCCAAAACAGGCCTTTGAACACGCTATAGGTCTTGCGTCAAAAGCCAAAGTCCTCGGCCATTTTGGTTGTCAGGGAAAGGTAGACCGAAAACTTATCGATGCATTGATGAAAAAGCCGGAGCATAAGGCCTGGGCGGAAGAGGCTCTGAGCGCCGAGGGACATCCCGATCAACATGATCTCGCCGACGGCAAAAAATTCGCGGCAGAAATGATCACCAAGCTTAGTAAATAATCGGATTTTCGCATTCACTGAACAATCCGCGGAGTTCGGTAAAAGGACTCTCTTTCAAGTCGAAATAACCACAGTTCAGATTCTTCTTGACAAATAGAACGTGCGTTCTGCATTATGGCGGCATGGGAGCGGTGACCTACGTCCCGCGCTGCTTCCCCCTATATTATTTGTAGAAAAAGAATCTTCCACGCTGGTTTGAGGCATGGCTCAATTTCATTTCCGCATCGATCCTGAGTGCTCTTCTGCTCCCAGCCCTGACGATCGGAGGCAATCCCCGTCACATGGATCTCACTCGCCCCGAATTGATTGTTGCACTACCCACGTTCCTTTTTGCCCTGAAGACAAAATCACTCGGCGGGACGGTTATGGCTGGTATTGGCCTCTTCTGGCTCATCGGGAAAGTAATTCTGTTTGCCCAATTTCCTCGAATACCGTTCGACAAAGTCGGTGAACTCAGGCACACTAAGAACTTATTTTTTAGCGAGGCACATAGTTTCGGCGCTGTCCGTTCACTCATAACGAGCGGCATTACTTGCGACAGCCGCCCAGATCAACGGGAGCTTGAACGCTGGGCAGCCGACGCGAAGCAATCCCCTTAGGGATGAATAAAGATGGGTGGGAAAAAGATACCGATGCCCGGCGGTGGAGGCGGTGCATAGACGACCGGCGGGGGGGGATAATAACCTCGTTCCCTGTGGCCATACTGCCCATAATAACGGCGGTTGTGGTCATACCCACGCCCTCTGTGATCATAACGGCCTTTGTCATGTTTTCCCATACGTTTATGGTCATCTTTGTCTTTGCCGAGGGCAGGCGCCACGTCTATACTACCGATCATTGCGGCTAAAACAAGCCCCATCATAATCCTGCCCACGATGGATCTGAAATTCCATGTACTTGATGTTTTCATAAAGTCACTCCATTCTTGGATCGATTCCAATCACCTGTTTGGCGTCAATCTTTAGTTGTATACTATTACCGATCATTTCCTCTTGTGTTTTCCATGTTTCCCTGTCCGGAATATTGTATCGGTAGTCTTCTTCTGTTCATCCGACATACTGGCATAGAACGCCTCGAAAGGCGGGATTAATTTCTTCATTTGATTTAAATGGGCTTCGGTAGTTTGACTGTGGAATTTCATATGCTCGACAGCGTTCATGGGCTTAGTGCTTTCAGCCCTTTCCTTGGTAAAGGCGTCCATGTCTTTCGCATTTTCCCGCATCACCTTGGTAAGGTTATTCCATAATTCTCCCTGGGCCTCGGTGATATTGAGCGCGCCTTG
>JAPLJS010000008.1 GCA_026388545.1 Deltaproteobacteria bacterium | reverse complement strand
CGACCAGAACCCGTCAGGATCTTCAATGCTGCGCTTCCAGAGTCCTTCGTACTCATCCCTGCTCTTGATGTAGGCCTGTTTACGTACCCAGTCAGGAACAGGATAAACTTCCTTCACTTCAACCTTTTCTGCATCTCCCATGATCTTATGAATAACCTCCCGTTTTTAGTATCTTTCATATTAGCATCGAATCAAATATCTCGCTCTGTCTTCCAAAAAACTCTAGTAATAACAACAATCTATCATTTTCTTCGTGGTTCTTGATTTTTTCCTGTATGGGAATGTTGGCGCTCATGATTTTTTTTCTTGCTTTGGGAACTTACAACAGGCAACCCTGACATATCAATATTAAAAGATTTATAAATAATATTAAGATTATCTAAATATTTTATGCCTGAGTAAACTGTGCCGCTATTTACCATGGAATTACATCTTAGACAAGTCATCTTTCCATGCCGTAAGGAATATGATAGAGAGGCTAATTATAAACCGGTTCTTCATGATGACCAAGGGTCATTATATGACTATCGGTCATATTTATGATTTGTGAGGTACATCATTGATTAAGTAATGTCAAGAAATATTAATAAACGAACGATAGAAAAAGGTGTTCAAGAATAATCACGATCCGCCAAACATCCTTGCTAAAGGATAATAGCAATCAGGCAACAGTTGGGAAAAATCATGAATTCTCCCGATGACTCCGGCTACTTTTACGCCGGAATACTCTTCGATGGCAAATTTGTTTTCACTTATCATCTCAGGCGGCGTCTCCCTTTCTCCGGCATCCATAAAAACGATTCCCAAAGGCTTAAGCCCTCTCTTATCCAGGGCTTCAATCGTAAGAAGTGTGTGGTTAATTGTCCCTAATCCCGCCCGTGCGGCAATTACCGGAGTTCCTTTCGTTAACGTTATCAAGTCAATCACTGATATATTCCCGACAACAGGGACAAGGACACCGCCTGCGGCCTCGATAATAAGGGGAGAGTGATCATTGGCCTTTTGAGATACGATGCTTTCTATTACCGATATGTCAATTAATTTTCCTTCATCACGGGCGGCAAAGAGGGGGGCCTTCGGATTTTTAAAGCAGTAAATTACTGAATCAGCCGGTTCTTTTCCCTTTAAACGCCCGATATGCCGGTAAATGAATTTTGCATCACTATCGATATCATTTGGATCCTTACATCCGGTCTGTAACGGCTTAAGATAAAAAGGGGCATATCCCTTTGCAAAAAAGAATTGCATCAGGAGAAGGGAGAGTACCGTCTTTCCCACCCCTGTATCAGTTCCCACAACAAACAGATTTTGCATTTTTTTACTCGAGCGTTCCATAGACTTCCTTTACACGATCAATAAACAGGGTAACGTCTTCTTCTTCAAACAGCGCTGTGATGCTAATTCTCAGTATGGAACGGTGCAGGGGAACCGTTGGATAACGGGCCGGCAGGACGAAGATATTCTCTTCGAGGAGCTTCCGGGATAGTTGCACCGCTTTGGCCTCATCCCCGATCTCCATGGCCAGGATATGTGCATCACCGGAAACCCGAAACCCCTCGCGACGCAAACCTTCCTTCATAAATTGACTGATTTCTCTTAGGTGTTTTCTCTTGTCTTCACTTCGCTCGATAATCTCCAGAATGTCTATTGCTGTGGCGGCGTGCGCTTCCGGAAGGGTTGTGGTATATATAAGTGGAGAAGAAAAGTTAAAGAGGTATTCCTTAAATCCCTCGGGAAGAAGAACGAAGGCGCCAAAAAAGCCAAAGGCCTTACCGAAGGTTCCAACGGCAATATCCGCCACGGGACCGGCGATGCCGCGCCCTTCTAAACCGGCGGCTCCGAACGCGTGGGCCTCATCAACGATTGTCAAAAAGCCGTAACGCTCTTTTAATATCTGTAAACCGGGGACATCCAGAATATCTCCATCCATGCTAAAGATCGACTCTGTCAAAACGGCAACATGCCGGCTTTTGTAAGTTTCCAATCTTCTTTCAAGGTGGGACATGGAATTATGGTTGTACCCGAAAAAATCTGCCCCGCTCATGGTCATTCCTTTTACAGCGCTTGCGTGGATGTGCTTGTCAAAAATAACGGTATCTCCCCGTTCAAGAAATGTGGAAAGGATTCCCAGATTAGCCTGGTAGCCGCTCGGGAAGAACAGGGCATCGCGATAACCGAAATACGATGCGTATGCTTTTTCAGCCTCGTTTATTACTGAATAATTACCGGATACTAAACGCGATGAAGAAGACGACGTTCCATACTTCTGAAAATTTCGGGCCGTTCTCTGACGCAGTTCCTCGGAAACGCTGAGCCCTAGATAGTCGTTGGAAGCGAAATTCACGACTTTCCTGTTGCCGATGAGGAGGAATTTCCCTTCCCTTATCGTTACCTCCGGCGGGTTGCGGTGGAGGCCGGATTGCTGCTGAATCAGCAGCCGATTTTTGAATCTTTCTGCAAACATGAAAATACCTTTACGTAGTGTCGACGTAATTTTCCCTTTTTGAAATTATGATCGTAATCGACCGCGGTAAAAAGAAATTCCCCCTCCATTACAGGTTTCCCCTCCTTTTCGGCCTTCAACCGGCAGGAAAAAGAAGAGTCGCTCCGGCTGAGAAGTGTCCCGGATAACAGATATTCCCCTTCAGGGATACATTTCGAGGGGAGAGAGCAGTGGGCGATTTTTATGAGAAAGACATGCCTGGAAAAACCGGTAAGATAGCGGACATGGTAAGCACCGAGCTGGGCAAGCGATTCCAGACCCGAATAGACAGGGGCATCTGAAAAGGATCGGGTGCCCACAATGTGGGAAGTGCCGACTTCCAGCACCCTGTCAAGCATTATAAAACCATTTAGTTCTGTATTAATTACAATTTCTGCATCCATACTGTTTATTACGAAAAAATAGATTAATATCTCCCCCCTTTGGAAAAGGGGGGCTAAAATCCCCCTGTATCCCCCTTTACAAAAGGGGGAAAATGTAGCGCAAACCTTCAGGTCTGCCTTCATCTGCAGGACTAAAGTCCTGCATTAAAAAAGTTCGTTGGTCCGTTTTACTATCAATGCGCTGTTCTGCCCGCCAAACCCGAAATTCTCAATGATGCACGTGCCGAATGAAAAGGCCCCTCCATCCCGAACAAAGTTGATTTCCCTATGGCAGGGCTCCTTCAGGTTTCTGATCTCAGGCAGATACTCCTCCTGCATACAAACGAGAGAGAGGGCGAGTTCCAATGCCCCGCATGCGGAAGCGGTATGGCCGATCCAGGACTTCAATGCAATTACGCGGGGCTGACACCCTCTGTAGAGCTCGGCTATGAGATTCATTTCCCTCTCATCGTTGAGAAGGGTTCCCGTCCCGTGTGTGGAAATCACGTCGATCTGCTGGGGTGAGATTCCCGCCTCCCGTAATGCCGAGAGCACAACGAATTTTCCCCATTTCCCGTCTCTGTCCGGGGCGGTCATGTTATAAGCATCCATGGAACTCGCGTAACCACTGATTTCACCGTATATTTTCGCTCCACGCGTTTTCGCCTTTTCCAATTCTTCCAGAAGAAAAAAAGCGCCCCCCTCCCCGGGTACGAAACCGCTCCGGCTGCAATCAAAGGGTCTGCTTGCCGTATCGGGATCACTGTTGCCGGCATAAAGGGCGCCCGCTTTTTTATAGGCCAGAATCCCCCCGGGGCTGAGGCGGGAATCGCCGCCCCCGGCAAATGCAAAATCAAGATAGCCGTCCTTTATTTTGCGAAAGGCCTCTCCGATTGCTTGTAAGGATGCCGAACAGGCGGTGGATACCGTGAGGTTCTCTCCGTGGATCTCTGACAGCTTTGCGATGATAGAAGCTGCTGTATTGGGCAGAAATTTCAGAATCCACAATGCCTGAAGGTCTTCCCGATCGATTTTGCCCCCCCGGATCTCCGGGAATTCGCCGCCGATATTGAGGTTTGGACCTGTGCCGACGAAGAGTCCTGCTCCTGCAAGATCCTCTTTTTGATACCCTGAATTCTTTATCGCCGCCATCGCAGAAGCAACGGCAAATTGGGCGCCCCGGTTACAATAGCGGCCATCCTTAAAGCGTCCCGTATAATCACGGGCATTGAAGTTCCTGATGGGAGAGGTGACGACTTCGGAGTCAAAGACGGGCCTTTCGAAATTTACTTTTTTCTCTTTGAGGCTTTTTATAATCTCACAATGGTTAACGCCGAGAGATGAGAGAACCCCCATGGAGGTGATGACAACCCTTCGCTTCATTTATACTTCCCTGTAGATTTCACTGAACTCTTTTCGCTTGATATAATCCGGTTCCTCATCGGGATAGCCCGTTGTAACAAAGCATTTGATTTCTATCTTTTCTAGGGAGAGAATCTTTTCCGGTTCCTCAATGAAGATGAGCGGGGCGCTGAGGATACAGGAACCAAGGCCAAGCTCTTCTCCTTTCAGAAGATAGCCCTTCAGAGCCAGACCTACGGCAATATCCACATCCCGGTGTTTTTTATGCCCCTGTTCCGTCATGCCGGCACGGAAGAGTCTTTCTGAGAGACTGACGAATGTCAGTGTTGTTCCCACAGCAAAAAGGACGGGGGCAGTGAACATGAATTCCGAAAACCGTGAGTAGGCATTGACCCAGTTTTTCAATCTTTTTGAACTGCTGTTCTCTTTAACAGCCTCCAATAAACGCTCCCTGCCGCGCACCATGGCCTGATGGAGATGGTCCTTCACCTCGGGGGAAAGGATGCGGATGAACCGTACCGGCTGGCTGTTTGTTGGGGAAGGCGCTCTCATCGCCGCCATGATCATCTCTTTGATCCACTCCTCCGGAGGGAGATACTGTTTATATCTCCTTATACTTCTTCTTCCGTTAATCAATGTATCCAGAGGTGTCGTGACCACGGTTTTATATGCCCCGCAACCGGTAAGCTATGTAACTGATCAGGTCTTTGATTTTCAATTGAGGACCCTCATCGATATGTGCGATTATTTCGGCTATCCTGTCATGAGTGAGGAAGGGATATTTCTTCGCAACATAGGGGGCAATATCCTTCCCTTGCTGCTCGGCCTCGGTTAAATAAAGCCTGAATCGAGTCAGAAAAACTTCATCATCCTTCACGGTGATTTTAAATCGGCTGTTTATGGTTACTGCCAGCTCTAAAAGATCGATGGATTCGGCGCCCAATTCCTGTATCAGATAAGTCTCCGGCGAAATTTCCCTGTCTTCAAGATCAAGGAGTTCCACCAGTATTTTCTTTATTTCAGCAAAAGTATCCATGCAACCTCCGTTGGAAAATAGTATCTGCCCCCGCTTTCTTATTTTCCGGATGTCAGACCGCCATCCATCGAAATCTCCGTGGCATTGATGCCTGCGGCGCTGTCGGAAAGAAGGAAAAGAATGGTTTGAGCAATCTCTTCCCGTGTTATAGCCCTCTTTATCGGCACCGTCTCAAGGGTTTTCCCGCCCTTTCCGTGAAGATAAATGCTTCCCCTTCCCGCATCGATATACCCTGGTCGCAGGATTACCGTTGTCACGCCGCGTTCACCCAGCTCCAGCCCCATATTCCGATAGAGGGCCTCCGATGCCAGTTTGGCAGCGGCATAGAATCCCTGACCGGGGTTGGGTCTTTGAGCCGCTGAAGAAGAAATGAAAACGATCCGTCCTTTTCTTTTCTTCAGCATGGTCCTTCCCGCCATTTTCAAAGCCTCCGCGCGAAAGGAGATGTTTTCCGTAAAATAAAGGTAAACACAATCTCCATCTGCCGACGCAATAAGACTTTCGTAATTTCCCTGGGCAAAATCCACCAGAAAATCAAGATTGTCACCAATATAAGAGAAGAGTGAATCCAGCGAATCACGGTCATCGAAGTTCAGGTAATACGTCTCATATCTCCCTTCAAAGGGCTGAAGTGTTTTTCTGATGCGAATCAGTCCTCTATCGTCCCTGTATGTCAGGATCGGAAAAAGGGAGGCCTCGATCATGGCGCCCGCCAGAGCAAGAGCAAGCTCACAGGTGCCCCCCAGAATCAGGGCACGATTCCCGGAAAATGTGAAATTCATCTTTTCAAGACTCCTGTAACCAGCTTCCTGCCCCCCCGTTGAATACAACAGTTCAACAGGCCTTCCTTACGCTCGATGCGAAATGGATAATGACCGGGTATAAGAAACTCTCTGAATCTGAAATTTTCCATTGTGAGGCACTCTCCCGAAAAGCCGGCCTCTTCTGCCGCCTTCAGGAACGCGTGGACAATCAGGCTTCCGGGGACGACAGGATAACCGGGAAAATGTTCCCGGTAAATACCGTCGTCAGGATGGAAATGGAAGACACCCTCCCAGGTATTCTTGTCCGTTTCTCTAATTGTACTTCTGAATTCACCGGTCATTATTTTTTGGAAATTCTCACATTAAGTTGTAAAAAGGATTCGAGGATTCAAGGGATCAAGTGTTTGTTTCCCAATGATTATATAAGTACTTTGAGCATCATTTAAATAATTGTAATTTCTAATCATAACACTCGAATCCTCGACCCCTTGAATCCTAAAGTTGCTATCAACTTCGGAGAAGAATCTTTTTCCCCTCATTCAGTTACGACCAGGATTGACTCGTAGACAGCATCGCAGAGCTGATCGATTTCCTTGTGCGAAATGCTGAGAGGAGGCATGAGGACAATAACGTCACCTAAAGGACGGATAATCACCCCTCTCTTCCTCGCCTCCATGATGACTCTATGTCCGGTCCTCTTCTCCGGGGGGAAGAGTTGTTTTGTTTCTCTGTTTTCAACGACTTCTATGCCCACCATGAATCCGCACCGGCGCACCTCGCCGACATGATCCAGATAGGTAAACGGGTCCAGTTTTTTTGTAAGATGTGCAATTTTCTCCTGGAGAGTATCAATGGTGCGTTCCTCTTCGAATACCTCAAGATTCGCGATGGCGAGCGCACAGACCAGTGGGTTTCCCGTAAAGGTGTGTCCGTGGAAGAAGGTTTTAAACTCTTCGTATTCCCCCAGGAACCCTTCATAGATCTCCTCCGTCACAAGCGTTGCCGCGAGCGGCAGATAGCCTCCTGTTATCCCCTTGGCCAGTGCCATGATATCCGGAACTACGCTCTCGTGTTCACAGGCGAACATCTTCCCCGTCTTGCCGAAACCGACCGCCACTTCATCGGCGATCATGAAAATATCGTAACGGGTGCAGAGTTCTCTCACTTTTTTCAAATATCCCGGGGGCTGGATCAGGATTCCACCCGCTCCCTGAACCAAGGGCTCTATTACCAGAGCAGCAATCTCCCGGTTATGATCCTTCATCATCTCTTTCATCTGCGTCAGGCACGCAAGCTCGCAGGAAGGATAAGTTTTTCCCAAGACACAGCGGTAACAGTAGGGCGCTTCCACCAAGAAAGAGGGGAAGAGCAGGTCTTTATACATGGAATGGAAGAGGTCGATCCCCCCGATACTCACGGAGCCTATGGTGTCTCCGTGATAGGCGTTGGACAGGCGGATAAATTTCTTCTTGTTCGGGTTTCCTTTCGGCGCCTGCTGATGGTACTGGAAGGCCATCTTCAGGGCAATTTCGTTGGCCGTAGAGCCATTATCGGAGTAAAAAACCTTCGTTAAGCCTGTCGGGGCGATTTCGATTAGCTTTTTCGCTAATCTGATCGCAGGGATATTGGAAAGCCCGAGCAGGGTGGAATGGGCGATTTTGTCCAGTTGTTCCTTAACGGCATGGTCAAGTTTCTCCTTCCTGTGCCCGTGAACATTTGTCCAGAGTGAAGACACGCCGTCTATATAGCGGTTACCCTCAATGTCCTTTAAGATACATCCTTCCCCTTCTTCGATGATCAGCGGTTTTTCCTTTTCATAACCCCGCATCTGGGTAAAGGGATGCCAGACATACTTTTTATCATCACTTTCCAGTTCTCTATTACGCTCTTCGGTCATATAATTTAAACCTCACCTCCAAAAAAAGTGACATCGCCGGAAATTATCCTCTCAAGCGTCCCCTCGTCGTCTCTGAGGATCAGGAAACCGTCTTTATCTGCATCCATAACCTCTCCGATGCGCACACGGTCGATCAGATCAACACGTATGCGCCGTCCAATAATATCAGAAAGATGCTTCCATCGCTTCATAACAGGATCAAAGCCTTTGGTCATGAATGTTTCATAATATATTTCAAGCCACTCCAGATATGCACGAAGGAGGACAATCCTGGGGAAGGGTTTGCCTGTTTCCATAAGAACAGAAGTCGCTGTGTTTCTGATATCGGGGGGAAGATTTTCATGCGGTGTGTTTACATTCAGGCCGACACCGACGACCACGTAATCGATTCTGTCCATTTCTGTGCTGATTTCCGTCAGAATGCCCGCAATCTTCCTGCCGTTGACAAGTATGTCATTGGGCCATTTAATGTTGACGTTTAACGACGTCATGGAAAGCAGGGTTTCAGCCACCGCAACCGATGCCATCAAGGTCAGTTTGGGCGCCTCATTCGGGGATATTGGCGGCCTTAAAATAATGGAGGTATAGATCCCCTCGCCGGGGGGTGAAAACCAACTTCTTCCTCTTCTCCCCCTTCCCCGTGTCTGCTTCTCCGCGACAATCAATGTTCCTTCAGGAGCGCCATCGCTCGCTAGAAACTTTGCCTTGACATTCGTTGAGTCTGTTTCCCCGAAATAAACGATACCGCTCTTGCCGAAGACGTTGGTGTTCAGCCCTTCCAGAATTTCATCTGCAAGAAGAAAATCGGAAGCCTGCCGTAGGAGATACCCCTTTTTCCGTGATGATTCAATTACATAACCATCTTCCTTCAAGGTGCGAATATGTTTCCATATGGCAGACCGGGAAATGGCCATTTTGTGTGCCAGGGCCTCGCCTGAGACCCAGGTTCCCTTACCTCCTTTTAAATGAATGAGTAATTGCTGCTTTGTGGACATCGCGTCGCTCATAGCATCCTCCCGATTATTTGTCAACCCAAATTATAATTATGGTTGACTTATATTTTTCTCTCTGATATGGGGCAGAAAAAAGAAAGGGATCAGGGATTAGGGGAAAGGTATGTTTAACAAGAAGATAATTGAGATGACTGAGAAAATTATACGCGGCAGGGATTCGATTTCCTACGAAGATGGCTGTGAGCTTGCCCGTCTTCCCGATAATGATACCATTGATTTACTATTCTGTGCCCATACAATCAAGAAAGCATATGAGAAAAACAAAATGGTCCTGTGTTCCATCATCAATGCCAAATCGGGTTTTTGCTCTGAAGACTGCGCCTTCTGTGCCCAATCATCCCACCATAGGACCGGGATCAAAACCTATGACTTATTGAAGGAAGAAGAGATTGTAAAAAATGCGCTTCACCTGGATAAAACCGGAGCCACGAGGTATTCAATGGTTACCAGCGGTTATATGCTTACGGATAGGGAAATCGACACTATCTGCAGTAGTGCGGCGGCCATCACCGGGCAGACGGATCTTACGGTCTGCGCCTCCCTGGGGATGCTCACGGAATCCAGGGCGCGCAGGCTGAAAGAGGGCGGGATTTCCGTTTATCACCATAACCTGGAGACCGCCCGGAGTTTTTTTGATCAGGTATGCACCACCCATGACTATGATGAGGATGTCAAAACGGTTCAACTTGCCAAATTATCGGGGATGAAGGTCTGTTCAGGGGGCATTTTGGGCCTTGGTGAAACCTGGGAACAGCGGGTGGAAATGGCCTTCACCATCAAGGAACTGGATGTGGACGGGATACCGATCAACTTTCTCAATCCCATTGCCGGTACAAAGATGGAGAAGAGGCCGCTGCTTACGCCTCTGGAGGCGCTGAAGTGCATCGCCCTCTTCAGATTTATCAATCCTGATAAAGATATCCTTATCTGCGGCGGAAGAGAAGTGACGCTCAAGGATTATCAATCCTGGATCATGCTCGCCGGTGCAAACGGCCTGATGATCGGCAATTATCTTACAACGCAGGGGAGAACTATAAAAACGGACATGGACATGCTGAAAGATTATTTCTCCAAATAGACAGGCGAAACGCCTGTCCTGCGGTGCGCGGGTGTAGTGAACCGCTGAATTTACGGCTTGGCAGGTCGGGCGTCCCGCCTGACTTCATTGTGGTTCGTTGTAAAAAATCAAGACATCATGTTTAAGTGTGTTCTTTTTAACACACCTCTGATAGTTATCGGTGAGCGCTTTGAAACACCTCCCCTTTGTCATTTCGACCGGAGTGAGAAATCCTATAAGTACCTATAAGTAATTGATAAATAAAAAGATTACCACATCCCACCATGGTTTTTCCTCATGGCTTCGGATCAATCGCTCCTCGCGATGATGTTCGGTGGGGATCATTGAAGCTATCACAGGTGTCTTCGCTTTTTCTCTGCCGACAATATTTATTTGACACTTTATTCTTTATATTTACTATGTTACAGTTATCGCTGCCTCCATGGAACTTCTGAATTTCATTACTGGTACGGTTGTTGCTCTTAAAATACGCGAAAGGGGGCCATTGTGAAACATGCTCCCGTGGAGAGTCATACGGCTTTTTGAAAAAAACTTGACAATGAATTTTGGCGGTGCTAGCGTTCCGCCAAATTAGACAGGCGGGACGCCTGTCCTGCCGCTTGGCAGGTCGGGCGTCTCGCCCGACGGTTCCTTAATGAAAGGGGGTGAAGGAGGGGATCAATGGAAGAAGGCCTCGGTGAATCCCGAAGGCCAAAAAAAAGTAAGGTTGGGAAAAAGGTGATCTTTTCACAAACATGCCCGGAAAGATCAATAAAAAAACCATAAAACAGGAGGAAAAAATGAGAAAGTTTTGGATAGTTTTACTATCGCTCGCGCTGATCATGGCCTTTACGTTCCCCGCAGCAGCGGCGGATGCTAAGTTCAGCGGTTCGTTTTGGGTACAGGGTACGTATGACAACAACCGCAAGCTGGCAGATCCTACATACGGAAGCGTGTCCAGTATTTATCAGCGGGCGAGGATTGGAACAACCTTTCAGGTAGCGGAAGGCCTGTCATTCACAACCCGGTTCGATGCCCTGGAAAAGACATGGGGCGCCGCGGCAGGATATTCAGCAACCCCTGATGTCACTTCGGAGAATATCAAGTTCGAGAACGCTTTTGTGACCTTTAAGACCGTCGTCGGTCAATTTGATATCGGTTACCAGACGCAGTCACGGTTTGGTACCGCATTCGGCGACAGCGGCGAGATCGACAACGGCGGAAGGATCAAATACACATTGGCTACCGGTCCGATGGTCTTCCTTGCCCTCTTGGATAAGGTTGAAGGACAGAAAGGATCTGTCGCGAATCAATATGGGACACCAGGGTACGCGTCAGAGCACGATTATGAGAAGTATTCTGTAGCCGGTATGTACAATTTCACCGGGGGGAGCGCCGGTTTGCTTATCCAGTATTTACTGGGTTCAGCCACTGCCGATAATACAGCCGTCGGCGTCGGATATAAGACGAAAGCCTATGCCTTCGTACCGTACATGAAGGGAAAGTTCGGTCCCGTCTATGTCGAGGCGGAATTAGGGTACATCATGGGTAAAACTAAAGCTTTCATGAATGAAGGCACCACAGCTGCTACACAGGATGTGGATGCAGATGCATGGCGCGGCTATATCATGGCCAATGTTGATCTTGCACCGGCGTACGTAGGCGCTCAGGCGTTCTATGCATCGGGTGATGATCCAACCACAGCCGACAAGAATGAAGGCGTGCTTACAACCGGTTCCGACTATAGCCCCTGCCTGATTCTGATGAACTACGATCTGGGCAAGTGGTATGGCGCAGTGGGTAATTATGTAACCGTTGGTAACAATAGAAACAACATCTTAGGCGGCCAGCTCTTCGCCGGCATTAAGCCGATACCCAAACTGGATGTAAAGTTCAGTGTCACCGCTGCAAAACTCAATGAAAATCTGACCACCACAGAGTTAGTCAGCAAAAACCTCGGTTACGAGGCCGATCTTACCGCATCTTACAAGATCTATGACAACCTCGAATACATGATCGGTTTCGGGTACCTCTGGGCAGGCGATGCCTTCAAGGGCACCGTTTCAACAAACACGGTTGAAAACGACTATATCGTGACGCATAAGCTATCGCTTGTCTTCTAATCCGGTCGTTATTAAAAACCAACACCACAAAGAGCCCCGGGGGGATTATCCCTCCGGGGCTTTTCATGCCCAAAATCCCCCTTGACCCGTATGTATAGGTATGTTAGTTTTCCACCATAAATGTGAAAAAGGAACGTTCCATGCCACTCTATGAATTTGAATGCAGCGCCTGCAAGCATATCTTTGAACGCGTTATGAAGGTCGGTGAGGATCATGAAGGTCTTCCCTGTCCGGAGTGCGGAGTAGCGAATCCCAAAAAGGTGATAGGGCGCACCAGTTTCCACAGCCGGGAAAGGTATGAAGAACGCCTGGCCAGGAGAATGGCGGCACGCACGGCTGAAAGCAAGGGGTCAGGCAATCGATAAAGTCTACGGCAACCTGACAGGTCTCGGGGCGGAGCAGATCAGGAGGTTAAGTCTGCTCTACCGTCGGAGGATTCCCACGGAACTCATCATTCCCCACGACCTGGCGAGATCGCTCACCGCTCTTTCCCGGGAAATTAACCGGCAGGTCGGCGTCCTGATCAGCCGCAGAGGCGAGATTGCCTATGTGATCGCCGGTTCGCACAGGGAAATCATGATCCCCAGCCTCGATGGGTTCCGCTCTTCTTCCACCCGTTTCAAGGGTCTGCGTTTAATCCATACCCATTTGAATAACGAGGGACTCACCGCCGACGACCTGACCGACCTGGCGCTGTTGCGCCTCGATCTTGTCTGCGCCGTTGAGGCGGGAGAGGACGGCCTTCCCGGGTATGCCCACACGGCCCACCTGATACCGGAAAACCCGGACGGGGAATACTGGTCTCTCATGGAGGCAAGCCGGCCGTCAGAGATGCACCTCAATTTTACTGCCTTTATCCAGGCCCTTGAGAGCGAATTTGCAAAGAAGCAGAAGACCCGGAAAGTAGACTCGAGCGACCGTGCCATTCTCATCCGCGTGGAAACGAATCCCCTTTCCGACAGTCAGGCCTCCCTCGATGAGCTTAAGGAACTTGCCCGGTCCTGCGGGGTTGAGGTCTTCGACACCGTCATTCAGTATCGGGAGCAGCTTGACCCCCGATTCATCCTCGGCAGAGGGAAGATATCAGAGCTTGTCATCAGGGCCTTGCAGATCGGCGCCAATCTCCTCATCTTCGACCATGAAATGACACCGGCACAGATTCGATCGATTACCGATTTTACGGAGATGAAGGTTATCGACCGCACCCAGGTCATTCTCGATATTTTCGCCCGGCGTGCGCACAGCAGGGAGGGAAAGCTCCAGGTAGAACTTGCCCAGTTGAAGTATCTCCTTCCCCGGCTGGCGACAAAAAACACGGCCATGTCGAGGCTCACAGGAGGCATTGGGGGAAGGGGGCCAGGAGAGACAAAGCTTGAGATCAACCGGCGCCGTGTCAGGGACCGGATCCATCGCCTCGAACGGGATCTTCAGGATATCGAAAAGGCAAGGGCACAGCGCCGGGGTAAGCGGGAAAGGATGGGACTTCCCATCATCTCTATTGTCGGCTATACCAATGCCGGCAAATCGACGCTCTTAAATACGCTGACGAAAAGTAACGTTTTTACGGAAGACCGTCTCTTTGCTACACTTGATCCGAAAAGCTCACGGCTCCGCTTCCCCCGCGATACGGAAGCTATCATCACCGATACGGTGGGATTCATCAGGGATCTTCCCCGTGATCTTTTTGCCGCCTTCCGGGCGACCCTCGATGAACTCCAGGAAGCTGACGCCCTCCTCCATGTGATTGACATCAGCAATCCTATCTTTGAAAGCCACATAGCGGCAGTTGAAAAGATACTGGAGGACCTCGGCATTATCGGTAAACCGACAATCCGTGTCTTTAACAAGGAGGATCGTCTCCCCGATAAAACGCTCATTAAAACCCTCTGCCGGAGATTTGGCGCCATTGCCGTATCGGCGTTGCATCAGGAAACCCTTCGCCCACTGATTGAAAAGATGGAAACGCTGGTAAGCAAAATTCAGAATACCCGGAACTACTCTTTCGGGTGAAGGATTCCTTAGAAATCCAGATGAATAATTTGCCCGATTTGCCTATTGACATCTGCTATCATTTATTCTATGTTTCCAGAAATTTTACAGAGGGTTTCCTGAAAATGACCTGTGTTTCCAAGAGAAGAGAGTTGTATGATTTATGTGCTGATCGCTTGCGTATCCTCGCTCTTCTTTTGCCGGAGCAACTCCCGGCGCCCGTCGTTTTTAGGAAAGGATAAAAAATACATAGATATCATCCTAAAGGCCGTGGGTAAGAAATCCATGGCCTTTTTTAATTTTTAAAGGGCACGTTGTATGTACGAAGTGATATGGCATGGCAGGGGTGGTCAGGGTGTCGTCGTTGCCGCTCAGATTCTGGCAGAAGCGGCTTACCTTCAGGGGTTCAAGGGTGTCACCTCGGCGCCGACCTTCGGCCCGGAAAGGCGGGGCGCCCCACTGACGGCTTCAACCAGGATATCTTCCGATCCTGTCCGGATGGTCTCGCAAATTGAACGTGCGGATATTTCCGTCGTTTTGGATATGTCGTTGCTTTCTGTTGTAAATATCCTGGGAACGCTCAAAGAGGGGGGACTGATCATCATTAATACCCCCTTGAAACCCGATGAACTGCACCTGGACGCAAAAATCAGCATAGCCACAGTTGATGCCGGAGCTATTGCACTGAAACAACGCCTGATAAGGGAGGGAAAACCGATCGTTAACACCCCGATGCTGGGGGCCTTTGCCAGGGCGTCAAACCTTGTTTCCCTCGATGCCATGGAAAAAGGACTCAAAGGTAAATTATCCGGCACGGTTTCTGCTGTCAATATTGCCGCCATGCGGGACGCATTTGAGCAGACTTTACTAATGACTTGCCCGTAAATGATTATTTCCTGTAGAATCCCCCTTTACGAAAGGGGGGAAGTTATTCGCGGATAAGTTCATAAAAACCTCCAAGTGAGGACGATATTCATGAAGAAAAAAGACGATAATATTTCCGCCATGGCTACACCTGCCGTTGGAGAAGCCGGCAAAACAGGGGATTGGCGGGACATGAGGCCGGTTCACGATCCTGCAAAGTGTATCCCGTCCATCAAAAAAAAGGCCGCATGTTTTCTCTGCTGGCTTTATTGTCCGGAAGGAGTAATCAAAGCAACAATTCCTTTAGAAATCGACCTGGAATACTGCAAAGGGTGCGGTATTTGCGCAGAAGAGTGCCCCGGGAAAGCGATCACCATGGTGAACGAGGGGGAGAAAAATGGCTGAAGTACAGATCATGACGGGCAATCAAGCTGCGGCCCTTGGGGCGAAACTAAGCCATGTTCAGGTTGTAGCCGCCTATCCCATAACGCCGCAGACCTCTGTAACGGAAATCCTTTCCCAGTTTATCGAGAGTGGAGACCTCAAGGCTGAATATATACGCGTCGAATCCGAGCACTCAGCGCTTACTGTCTGCATATCGGCATCCACCGTGGGGGCGCGTGTCTTTACCTCCACAAGCTCCCAGGGGCTCCTTTACATGCATGAGCAGCTCCACTGGGCTGCCGGCTCCAGGCTCCCCATCGTGATGTGCTGTGTCAACCGGGGAGTGGGTGCACCCTGGACGATCTTCAACGACCAGCAGGACTCCATATCACAGCGCGATACAGGCTGGATTCAGATATACTGCCGGGACAATCAGGAAATCATCGACTCCATCATCCAGGGATACCGGATCGCCGAGTCCGTTTATGTGCCGGTCATGATCTGTTACGACGGATTCGTCATGTCCCATACAATGATGCCCGTGGAGATTCCCGACGCCGAGCTCGTCTCCGATTTTCTCCCCCCCTATAAGCCCCACACAATCCTGTCACCGGAGAACCCCATGAATATCAACCCTGTCCTTTTCCCGTGGCGTCGGGCTAATGCAGAGGGTGTTTTGTGCGATGGTTACATGGAAATGCGGTACAAGCTCCAGAAAGCGCTCGACGAATCCCGTGATGTGATTGTTTCCACCGGCCGTGCATTCGCCGGGATTTTCGGGAGAGATCATGGCGGTATGGTATGGCACTACAAGATGGATGATGCCGATGTGATAATGGCGGGGATGGGTTCAGTGGCCACCGAGGCTACCACCGCAGCGGACATGTTGAGAGCAGAGGGAATCAAGGCAGGTGTTGTCGGAATAAGGGTCTTCAGGCCTTTCCCGAAAGAAGAGGTCCGAGAGGCTTTCGGGAAAACGAAAGCTATTGTCATCTTCGAAAAAGGAATCAGTTACGGATATGAGGGAGCGCTGTGTTCCGAAATCAAGGCAGCCTTTTACGGGACGGACATCCGGCTGCCTATCCATAACTACATTGTCGGCCTTGGGGGCCGGGACGTCAAGGCAAGAGAGCTCGCCGAGGCTGTCCGGTCATCACGAGATGCCATCGCCTCAGGGGAGACCACACCTGCACCGAAATGGTTAAATTGTTTTACGGAGTGAAAGTATGCCGGAGAATCTGTTCAAGGTCAATATTGAAGAGTATATGCTCCCGGGGCAGAGGGCTTGCCAGGGTTGCGGCCTGTCCCTTGCGTATCGCTATGTCCTGAAAGCATTGCGTGAAAATACGATTCTGACTTTTCCGGCCTGCTGTCTGACCGTTCTCCATGGCCTGTATCCGACGACTTCCGTAACCATTCCCGCTCTGAATAATACGTTCGCCAGTACGGCGGCCTCCGCGTCGGGTATTGTCGCCGGCCTGAATGCCTTAAACCGCACGGACATCACGGTCGTGGCCATTGCCGGAGACGGGGGAACGTTTGATATGGGCATCCAGGCCCTGAGCGGGGCAGTCGAAAGAGGAACGGACTTCATCTACGTCTGTTACGACAATGAAGGGTATATGAATACCGGTACCCAACGTTCCAGCGCCACGCCCATGGGGGCGCTGACGACCACCACGCCGGTGCTGACCAAACAGCAACCCAAGAAGGATATGCTGCGAATCATGGAAGCCCATGACCTGCCTTACCTCACTACCACCTCACCGGCTTATCCCATTGATCTGTATGATAAATTCGTAAAGGCTAAACGCATCAAGGGATCGCGGTATATGCAGATTGCCGTCCCCTGCCCGCCGGGATGGGGCTATGCACCCAAGGACACGGTGCGTATCGGGAGGCTTGCCGTGGAAACGGGAGTCGTCGTTCTCTTCGAGATCGAGGATGGAAAGTTTCGCTTTACCGGGAGAAGCAAGACTCTGGCGGAAAAAGGGAACAAACTGCCGGTCATCAATTATGTGGAAAGACAGGGACGATTCAGAAAGATGAGCATCGAGCAATTGAGGCAGCTCCAGAGGTGGGTCGACACCAGGTGGAATGAATACCTGAAGCGGGCCGAGGGGTAACAATTTAGTGCTGAGAATTGTTACGAATCAGGCGTGACTGGATCATCGCGGAGTATCTTTCCGCGGCGCCCATATTCTTGACCACCATTTTGCGCCCCTCATCTCCTCTCTTAGCGAGGGAATCAGGGTCAGAAACAAGCGTAAGGATGCCATCGAGCAATTCTTCGCCGCTTCCAATCGTTATCCCGGCGCCGGTCTTTTCTAAAAGTTCCTTTTCATCCCTGAAGTCTCCCATGAAGGGTCCGTAAAAGATAACCTTGCCCCATGCGGCAGGTTCGAGAATGTTCTGTCCGCCCTTTGGGACAAGAGACCCCCCGCAGAAGACAATACTGGCCAGACTGTATAGCTTGAAGAGTTCGCCGATGACGTCAACAACGATGACCGGTTCACCGGTACGGCACCGTCCACCATTCATCTCGGTCATTGTTATACAATCATTAAACCCTGCCTCTCTCGCCAGGGCAAGGACTGCCTGACCTCTTTCAGGGTGACGGGGGATGATAATCAATTTGAAATCGGGGTATGTTTTAAGGAGGCTTCTGTAAACGGTAAGGACAATTTTTTCCTCACCGTCATGGGTGCTTCCCGCCACAATGACCCTGTCATCTTTCGTCATATTCAGCCTTCGCGCGATCTCCTCCTGAATCTCCGGGGATGCCTTCGCTGCAAGACTGTCGTATTTCGCATTCCCCATAACATGAATTCTCGATGGT
The DNA here is from genome assembly GCA_026388545.1 of Deltaproteobacteria bacterium. NCBI lineage: Bacteria > Pseudomonadati > Myxococcota > Myxococcia > Deltaproteobacteria bacterium. Next base: position 5,273 of record JAPLJS010000008.1, on the reverse strand, counting down.
AACATTCCGAGGGCTTTCAGCCGCTCGGCATCGATTTCTGAAATCACTCCCATTTCGCCGATCGTATTCAAGATGTCCTTCCAGAAGAACCGCGTCATGGCATATTTTTTATAAGACCGGGGCGAGATGCGTCCGTTCACCATTATAATCTGTATTCCCTGCTCTCTGCACGTCCTGATGAAATTGGGCCAGAGTTCGGTCTCTGTGAGGATAAAAATATCCGGTTTTACGGAACGGATAACCTTTCTGACAACCCAGGGGATATCAAGGGGGTAATAGATAAAAGATGCGGCGGTGATAATCCTGCGGGCCATTTCCTGGCCTGTTTCCGTGCCGGTAGAGAGGATGATGCAGGCTTCAGGGAAGCGTGTCTTCAGGGAAGCAACAACAGGGGCGGCGGCGGTCACCTCGCCGACAGATACGGCATGTATCCATATCCTGGGAGAACCTTTCATCTCTTTAAAAATTTCGGGACCGGTAAGCCCGAACTTCGGGCCGAGGCTCTTTCTGTACTTCCCCGTCAATATCATTTTTAATGCGTAATAGGGAAGAGCAAGCAGGGCAGCTATCAATAACAGGATGTTATACAGTACGTACATCGACCACCACAGTAATGAGCTTTACATTAACCGGTTCAGGTACAAAGATATGGCGGGAATCATGGGCTTTTCTGACTGTTCTGTCAAGGGTCTTTCTGTCAGTAACTATTGACAGGCCTGTGTCAATGGTGTATGCAAAGCTCGTTATCCCTCTTTCTCTCATAGGGAAGAAATAATTACGAAGAAGGCATGCCATGAAAAAAATTGCCCCATCAATCCTTTCTGCTGACTTCAGTAGGTTAGGTGAAGAAATCCTGGCCGTCGAAGCGGCAGGCGCCGACTGGATTCACATCGATGTCATGGACGGTCATTTCGTTCCCAATATTACCATCGGACCAAGGCCGATACAATCGCTCCGGAAGATCACCAGACTGCCTTTCGATGTGCACCTCATGATCGAAAACCCGGAACGGTATATCGATGCCTTTGCTGATGCGGGGAGTGACCTAATTACTGTTCATGTCGAGGCTGCACGTCACCTCCACAGGATAATTGCTCATATAAGGGAAAGGGGCATCAAGGCGGGCGTTTCTCTCAATCCGGCAACACCCCTTGTTCAGGTTGAACCCATTCTGAACGATGTCGATGTCCTTCTTATCATGACGGTCAATCCCGGATTTGGCGGGCAGAAATTCATAAACAGTGCCTTACCGAAGATACGAAAGGCCCGGGAGATGGTGAATTCCACAGCACCTAACGTTGCTATCGAAGTTGACGGCGGTGTGACCCTTGATAACATTAAATCTATTGCCGAAGCCGGGGCAGACATCATCGTTGCAGGTGCTTCCGTTTTCGGAAGCGGAAACTATAAACAGACTATTGGGGCAATGAAGGCCATCTTAGGTACTTGATCTCCATTTTAAATTGAAAATCCCCCATCCCCCCTTGATCAAAGGGGGGGAAGGAGGGATTTTCCGTAGTGTTAACGTGCCTGCAGCATTCTGCCAATGGTCATAATTTCAGCTTCTTTTGTCCCTTCATAAAGTTCAAGGATCTTGGCATCACGGTACCATTTCTGGACCTTGTACTCGTCGATGTATCCATACCCGCCGTGAAGTTCCACGGCATAGTTTGCACAATATACTGCTGTCTGGCCACCGAAGTATTTTGCCATTGCTGCCAAAGTATAGTCCGGCCGTCCCTGATCAACCAGCCATGCCGCTTTGTAAATAAGACCTCGTAAGGCCTCTATTTTAATTGCCATCTCGGTGAGTTTCATCTGGGTCAACTGGAAGGAGCCCAGAGGGGCCCCAAATGCCGTTCTTTCCTTGACGTACTTGATGCTTGTCTCCAGACAGGCTTCGGACAGGCCGAGAGCCTGGCCGGCAACCATCACTCTCGTTGTATCAAAGAAGTGCATCAACTGGCGGAAGCCGTTGCCTTCCTTGCCAACCAAATTTGACTGGGGAACCCGTACATCCTCAAAGGCGATTTCTGCCGTGTCACTGGAACGGATTCCCAATTTCCCATGAATCTTATTTCTCGTTATGCCCGATGCATCAGCGGGCACCACGATGAGGCTGAAACTGTTGTGCTTCTTCTCCTCCGGGTTGGTAATGCACTGGGCGACCATAAAGTTGCAGACGGTACCGTTGGTTATGAACATCTTGTTTCCATTGATGACATAGTCACCCCCGTCTTTTACAGCCTTCGTCCTGTATCCCGCCACGTCTGTGCCGGCATTTGGTTCCGTAAATGCTCCCGCACTGACCTGTTCCCCCGTGCAGACGGGAGGGAGATATGTTTTTTTCTGTTCTTCCGTCCCGAAGTGTAATATCGATTCACAACCAAACGTGGCGGCAACAACATTCAATCCGATTCCCATGTCTATTTTGGAAAGTTCTTCCGTGATAATGGCATTACCCAAAAAACCTGCCCCGGCGCCACCGTATTCTTCCGGAATCCAGGCTCCGACAAGACCGTTTTCGGCAGCCTTTCTACGGATATCGGGTGTATATTTTTCCTCTCTGTCACATTCCTGAGAAAACCCGGAAAACTCAGCCTGAGCAAATTTGTATGCCATCTCCTTCAACATCTTCAGTTCATCGGTCAATTCAAAATCCATTTCTCATCCTCCTAACCGTAGAGCTTTCTTAATTGAATTTTATTGATCTTGCCCACGCTGGTCTTGGGAATCGCGTCGACAAGCATATAGCGGTCAGGCACGCCGTACTTCGGGATTTTACCCTCCTCGGAAAACCTGGTCATGAACTTCTTCAAATCTTCCTCGCTGACCTTGTCTTTGTATTCAGGCCTCAGAACAACAATCAGCAGAGGACGCTCGCCCCATTTGTCATCGGGAGTACCGATAGCCGCGGCTTCCGATACGGCCTCATGCTGGCTGATGAGATTTTCGAGCTCCAGAGAGGATATCCATTCCCCTCCCGTTTTAATGACGTCTTTGGTTCTGTCTGTAATCTGAATGTAACCCGCCGGGTCTATACAGGCCACATCCCCCGTATGAAGCCATCCATCCTGCCACAGATCCTTGGTTCTTTCCGGGTCTTTAAAATAGTTCTCTGTGAGCCACGGCGCCCTCAGAACAAGCTCACCTGTCGATTCGCCGTTACGAGGCAATTCTTTTCCCGAAGAATCCACGACCTTCGCATATACAAGAGGCACCGGAAGCCCCGTCATTATCTGTTTGTCGATCTGTTTATCCTGGTTCCAGTCGTGCATATAGGGCTTTAGATTCGCAAGCGAAATGATCGGACAGGTTTCCGACATCCCGTAGCCGGAGAAAATCTGAATCCCTAAATCTGTTGCTGCCTTGGCCAGCCCTTTGGGAAGCCGTGAACCTCCGATTACCACCTTCCATTTGGTTAAATCAAGCTTCTTCACCACAGGACTGCTTACCAGCATATGGATAATCGTCGGCACACAGTGTGAAAAAGTGACCTTCTCCGTCAAAATCAGTTTCAGGAGCATTTCAGGCTCGTATCTTCCGGGATAGACCTGTTTGACGCCCAGCAATGTTGCGGCATAGGGGATTCCCCAGGCATGGACATGGAACATGGGGGTGATCGGCATATACACATCATTCGAACGAAAACGGGCGGGCGATTCATAGGCACTTAATCCGAGCATACCACTTATGGTGTGAAGAACGAGCTGTCTATGGGAGAAAGAGACACCCTTGGGAAGCCCTGTCGTTCCTGTTGTGTAAAATGTCGTCGCTCTCGTATTTTCATCCAGGTCAGGAAAATCATAGGAAGGAGCAGCCCCCTGAAGCATCTCTTCATATTCCATATCAATCTTGACTTTTGTTTCAGGTTTTTGACCGTCATCGGTGATCAGGATAATCTTCTTCACCGTCGTCAGTTTATCCTGGACGGCTTCGAGAAGCGGAAGAAAATCTGCATGTATCAGAACGACATCGTCTTCCGCATGATTCATGGTATAAAGAATCTGCTCGGGAGATAACCGCCAGTTCTGGGTATGCAGTACCGCACCCATCATGGGAACGGCAAAAAAGCATTCCAGATAACGATGGCTGTCATAATCAAACACACAGACCGTGTCGCCCTTCTTGACCCCGAGCAATTTCAGCGCATTGGCCAGTCTGTGAACCCGTTCATTGAATGCTCTGTACGTCAGACGGACTTTATCCCTGTACACAATCTGTTGATCAGGAGCAAAAAACAGCGGCGTCTCAAGGATATGTTTGATAAGAAGTTGATAATTATAAGATTCTCCCGGCTGATAGATTTTTTCTGTCATATCGTTCCTCCTTGTATTTTAATGGCTGCTTTACGATGGAATTGTGCAAAAAATATCAAAACGGTTCATGAACATTTAAATCTTCGCCAGTTCGGAATAGCATATACTCTTACTAATCTCTCGCAGGAGATTAGTAAGGTAGGAATTGACCTGTAAAGAACTTTATAATATAAAACGAATGAAAAATAGCAGAAGCATAGCACCGAGGTCAAGTAAAAAACCCAGACGAGATGGATAATAAATAATGTCAGGCGAGACACCCGACCTCCCCGTAGGATAGGAAGTTCAAGCCTTTCCGTAAAATAAATAAAATTTTAATGGGTCAGCATGCACATTATTATTGATGGATATAACCTGATACGGCAATCCGATGCGCTGAGACGGCATGAGAGATTCAGCCTCGAGGAAGGCCGAAAAGCTCTGATACGCAGTATATCGCTGTATAAGAAACAGAGGGGGCATAAGGTAACCATTGTCTTCGACGGCTGGGAAAGCGGCCCGGCCGATGAAGAGCGAGATCGACAGGAAGGTATTGATATTATTTATTCCCGGAAGGGCGAAAAGGCAGATGATGTCATCAAGCGGATGGTTCAAAAACGGGCAGAAGAAACCGTTGTTGTCTCATCGGACAGGGATATTGTTGATTTTGTCAGCCGCAGAGGGGGAACTGCGATATCTTCCCAGGAATTCGAGGAGCTGATCAGCAAGGTGAAAACCGGAATGCCTGATCCACACCCCCATACTGAAGGAAGATATGATAAAGAAGAGGATGACGAAACAAGGGCAGGTATAAAAAAGAAAGGACCATCACGGCGGCTTACCCGGAAGAAAAAGGCGGCAATAGTAAGGATAGGGAAGCTATAAAAGGCTGTAGCAACTGAGTATTCATAAGAGTTATAAAAGCTTTTTATCAGTGAGGAAGTTCTTCTTTCAATGATTAGATGTGCAGATATT
>JAPLJS010000007.1 GCA_026388545.1 Deltaproteobacteria bacterium | reverse complement strand
CTTCAGAGAAGTGAGATCCATGAGGAGGGCGTCCTTGCGCATATGTGGACCGACCTTCTCAATAACCAAAGCGGTTACTCCGATGGGAACGCTCACTACGACCACCTGACATGTCTCAGCAATTTCGTCGACAGCCATTCCCCGATTTCTCCCAGATATATGAACAGTATATCCTTCTTTCTCAAAGAAGCGGGCAAGCCACCCCCCCATACCGCGGGTACCGCCAATGATGCCTATCTGAATGTTGTTCATAATGCCTTTTGTCTCAACAAGTGGTCAGCCAGCACAATACTTACCATGGCCTCACAGACAGGAACGATCCGGGGTATTACCGACACGTCATGCCTCCCTTTAATCGATATCTCCACAGGTTTCCCCTGCTCATTGATGGTCTGCTGAACCTTGGCAATGGACGCAATCGGCTTGCAGGCTACCCGTATAACGATCTCCTGACCTGTGGTAATACCAGCCAGTATCCCACCTGCATGATTGGAAAGAAAACCATCCGGTGTGATGGGGTCATTTGCCTGCGAACCTGTCATTTCCGCAACCTTAAAACCAGCCCCTATTTCCACTCCCTTTACTGTCCCGATACTCATGAGAGCCTTGGCAAGATCGGCATCCATCTTGTCAAATACAGGTTCTCCCAAACCTGGAGGGCATCCCCTAACGATAATTTCGACAATGCCGCCGAGGGAATCACCGCTGCGCCTCGCTTCCTCCAGTTTCGCCTCCATTTCCCGGGCAGTGTCCTTATCCGGGCACATCAAGTTGTTCTCAGCAATATCTTCGCGGGAGATCTTTTTCGATCCATCACGGTCCAGCTTTATAACAATACCCCCCAGCGCCTTTGTATAGGCAATGATCTCCATTCCTTGCCGGGAGATAATTTTCCCGGCAATCGCCCCGGCAGCTACACGTGCTGCCGTTTCACGGCCTGAGGCACGCCCGCCGCCCCGATAATCACGAATCCCGTATTTTTTGAAATAGGTATAATCACCGTGGCCCGGCCTGAAAATATCCTTGATGTCTTCATAGGCGCTACTGTCGATATTCGTATTCTGAATAATCAGTGAAATGGGAGTGCCCGTTGTTTTCCCTTGAAATGTCCCCGAGAGTATTTTAACAACATCTTCTTCCTTACGGGGCGAACTTGATGCAATTGTGCCCGGCTTCCTTTTGTTCAACACTTTCTGAACGTCTTCTTCGATAAGATCGATGCCGGGAGGACATCCTTCCACGATTGCGCCAGTGGCAGGACCGTGTGATTCACCCCATGTGGTTACTTTAAAGAGGACTCCTATGGAACTTCCTGACATGATGACTCCTTGCTGCTAAATCTACCGGTTCTGCTCAGAAATTGGCAGATATCATTGACAATTTCATTTATATTTTTCCCTACAGTATCTATCGAAAAATCCGCAAGCCCGCTGTAGACCGGTATCCGTTTTCTGAGGACATCTTCAGTTTCCTGAAAAATATCATCGTGTGAAAAAGAGGGCCTCCGTTCCCTGCTGCTGATATCGCCCTGAATTCGTTCAACGATTGTCTTTACATCAGCATTAAGCCAGATCAATACCCCATGCTTTTTAAAAATATCGGCATTTTCCTCATCCATAACGGCTCCGCCGCCGGTGGCTATTACACTTCTGTGCATTATTACCAACTCCCGGACTATCTCACGCTCTCTTTCACGGAAATATGCCCAGCCGTTTTCTGCAACCATTTCCTGGATCGATCTGTCGGCAGCAGCCTCAATGAGCTCATCAGTATCGTAAAACGGCATCTGTAGCTTCTCAGCAAGTCTTTTCCCAACTCTCGATTTCCCTGTTCCGCGGTATCCAATCAATATGATGTGCACTTATACAATTTCTCCCTCCGGTCGAAATGACACAGAGTAACTGTTGAAATGACAATTCGAGTGTTTTTCAAAGGTCTTATGCCCCATCACCCATCCGCGTGCAGCTTTTTCAGTTCATCCCAGAAACCGGGAAAGGATTTCCGAACACATTGCCTGTCTTTGATCCTCATCCCCGGTACAGCAAGACCAGCAATGGCAAAACTCATGGCAATCCGGTGATCGTTATATGTCTCAATATCGGCGCCATGCGGTTTTCCCCCGATAACGATAAGCCCGTCATCCCTTTCTTCCGCAATCACGCCTATTCTGTTCAATTCATTTACCATTGCGGCGATGCGGTCACTTTCTTTGAGCCTCAGATGAGAAACGTTTGTGATAGCCGTTCGCCCCGGTCTGAACGCCGATAAAACAGCCAGCGTCGGCACCATATCGGGCATGTTCCCCATATCGAAAACCGCGTCCCCTTCACGTAACGGTCCCCCGATAACCTCAACCCACGCATCACCACGCACTACAGAACAGCCTAAACTTTCCATGATGCCTAAGAGTTTGATGTCACCCTGCAGGCTGTCGGGATTGATGCTCATGACCCTTACCCGTCCACGGCACAAGGCGGCAGCCAGGAAAAAATAGGAAGCGCTGGAGGCATCTCCCTCTATAAGGTATCTCTGACCTGAATACCGCTTACCACTTTTTACGCTGAAGCAATTCCTATCAACCCTGCTGATCTCCGCTCCGAAGTACTCCATAACATTCAGAGTCATATCTATGTAGGGCTCGGAGACAGTCCTGCCTTCGATCCTTATCTCTATGTCTTCCTCGGCGTAAGGGGCGCTGATCATGAGAGAAGAAATATATTGACTGCTTTCCACGTCCGTAAATGTGACGGAGCCTCCCCGGATGCCCTTTGCATCGATTATGACAGGGGGATAGCCCTTGTCATCCCGGCTGTTCGATGCAACTCCGAGTGTTTTCAGTACCTCCAGAAGCGGCTTTACAGGTCTTTCGCGGAGGCGGCTGCTGCCGTCAAGGGTAAACTTACCCCTGCCAAGAGAAACCAGTGTCGTAAGGAATCGTAGGGCTGTACCATTATTCCCGAGAAATATCTCCCGCCTGGGATTGCTGATTTTCCCCCTCGTCCCTGAAATGATCATATCCTTATCAGAGATGAGAATCCCGGCGCCAAGGGAACGCAGTCCCGCCACAAGATACCGGGTATCCTCCGAAATGAGTACATTACGCAGGATCGATTTTCCTTGCGCCAGAAATGCAATAACAAGAGCCCTCTGGGTATAACTCTTGGAGCCTGGGATCTCTACAGTTGCATCCAAATGAGGAATTGGCTTAACTTCCATATAAAAGGCGCTCCATGACAACCTGTTTCATCAACTCTCTCGGAGGCTCTTGCCCCGTCCAGAGTTTGATCTGTTCAGCCCCTTGATGAACAAACATACCAAGACCGGGGATGGAAATACATCCTGCTTCCGCAGCATCCTTCAGCAGCTTCGTCGTAAGAGGATTATAGATCACATCCATGACCCATCGGTAGTTGAGGAGGACTGTGCCATTAACGGGTGATTCATTTATATCCGGCATCATACCTACAGGCGTTGTATTGATCAGGCAATCTGCCCTGACCTCATTGATCTCCTTGAGAGGGTAAAAAAAGCACCCCCACTCCTGAGCCAGGTGTTCGCCTCTTTCCTTGTTTCTATTAACAACAACGGGGATACCGCCTTCTTTCTGAATACCGAAAACAGCCGCTCTTGCAGTTCCGCCGGATCCTAAAACGGCAAAAACCTTCCCTTCAATATCCATAGCCTCCCTGAGAGATTGAACCAGACCGATCCAATCGGTATTGAATCCCTTCAATCTGCCATTGTAATTCACAACGGTATTTACAGCGCCTATCTGTAAAGCATCGTCATCCACTTCATCCATATATGCCATGATCGCCACCTTGAAAGGGATGGTTATGCTGACACCCCGGAGACCCATCCCTCTTACACCGCTTACTGCAGAGGCCAGATCGTGAATGTGAAACGGCAAATATTTTCCATCAATTTTCATCTTAGCCAGCGCTGCATCATGCATCAACGGTGAAAGGCTCTGTTTCACGGGATTTCCGAAAAGGCTAAAAATCTGCGTGTCGGAAGAAATGGATACTTTACTCTCTCCTTTACCGCTGACCCTGGTAATATTCATGACCTGTTCCATCTCATCAACGGTAAGCTGACCCGGAGCTGAGCCGGACCACCGGTCCAGGGAGGCGAAGCTGAGATAAGACCCCAGAAGGGGCGCCGTGATCCTGCTCACCCTCCCCTGCTCTCCCATACAGAAGGCGATAATCTCCTGATTCTTGTTCCGGGCGTAAGGTATCAGGCCCAACACTGTGAGATTATCCTCCGGATTGTTTGCGAAAGTAACGATTTTTACGACGCCGGCGCCGATCCTTTTACAGTCGTGGAAGATTTTTTTTAATAACACGATGGACGGCGTTCCGCTGAAATCATGATGGGAGATAATCACCCTTGTGCAGTTGCCATACTCATCTACCATTGATAGCAGCTCTTTTCGCAGAGGTTCCGGCGTATTCATTTCAATATCCACATAATCTGCGCCAAGTGCGACCGCCTCTTTCAGCAGGCTAATCCTCTTTCTTTCGACTGATAATTCCTCCACCGGGGAAGATTCCCCGCTTCTGTTTGTGACCAGTATCTTAACAGGAATTGGGTATAATCTACACCTTTCTATCAATCTCCTCAAGTCTCCATCACGTATTAAATCCATTCTCAACTCTAAAACATCAGCACGCGGAAGACTTCTTTCTATCTGCTGCAAAGCCCCTGCTTGTGTGTTTGCGGTGATGGGAATACAGATCATCGTGCTTCCTCTCCCCTGGGATACGAACCCAGTATCTTTAAAAATGTGGTTTTTCTCTTCAAGTCTTCCATACATTTCTGGATTTCTTTATCTTCGATATGTCCTGCAAAATCAACGAAGAAGAGATACTCCCATAACCTTTCCTTGACGGGATAAGATTCTATCTTCATCAGGTTGATATGCCGTTCGGTAAAAGGTTCCAGGGCATGATACAGGGCGCCCGGCGTATGCGGTGTCCCGAAAAGGATCGATGTCTTGTCACTTCCCGTCATCCTGTTTTCACCTTCTCCCATAACCAGAAACCGTGTTGTGTTCGATGGATTATCCTCTATGCCCTCAGAAAGTATATTCAAACCATAGGTGGTCGCCGCGAGCCGGCTCCCGATGGCAGCACTATTGCTTTCCTTCTGAACAATCCTGGCCGCCGCAGCCGTGCTTTCCGTCTCAACAAGGGCGCATCGGGGGAGATTGGCGCGTAGCCATCCCTGGCACTGTGCCAATACCTGGGGAATAGAATAGACCCGCGTGATCCCATCCAGCCGCTCCATGGTTGACAGGAGACAGTGGCTGATCCTGAGAAAAATCTCCGCATGAATTTTCAGGAGCGTCGTCAGTAATCGATCGAGAGTCAAGTTGATAGAACCCTCAAGAGAATTTTCCACGGGCACAACCCCCCATTGGACCTTCCCTCTTTCTACCTCGTCAAAGACATTGAAAATTGTCGTCTGGGGTTTGAAGATGGTGCTTGCACCGAAATGTGCTTGAGCCGCCAGATGGCTGAAAGTCGCCTCTGGCCCAAGGAAGGCTACTGTGATCGGTTTTTGCAGGGCGCGTGATGCAGAAATAATCTCTCTGAAAATTGTCTTCAGGTATTTTTCCGGCAGCACGCCTCCGTTTATATCTTTCAGGTGTTCAAAAATTTTCGCTTCCTGGGAAGCGTCATAAACATCCAATCCTCCCTCAGATTTAATCTTTCCGATTTTTATGGATAGTTCAGCCCTCTCATTGAGGAGCCTTACAATCTCCCGGTCTGTCTTCTTCAGGTCGTCCCGAAGGTGTTCGAGCGATGTTAATGTCATTTTTTCAGTCCCTCCACCGTTTCGCGCAGAACCGACTCTGGCACGCCCCCATTGACAAAAGGCATCCCTATCTTTTTAAGCAAGACGAAATGAATCGTGTCACCCTCTTTTTTCTTATCTGTCCTCAACCTTGAAAGGATTCTATCCGTTGCAATCGTTTGAGGGATATGACGGGGAAGGCCCAGGATTTCTATCAGATGTTCAATTCTTTTCCTATCCTCGCCGGGAAGATCATACAATATCTCTGAAATCCTGACTGCTGCAACCATACCCAGGGAAACGGCAACTCCATGGGAAATGGTATAGTGAGATTCCGCCTCAATGGCATGACCGATAGTATGACCGAAGTTAAGAACACGGCGAAGCCCCTGCTCCCTTTCGTCAATCTCTACAATCCCCTTTTTTATCCTGCACGAATCCTCGATGATCTTCTGAAGGATACGACGATCCCGTTGCTTGATAGCTTCTGCGTGTTCTTCCAGAAAATGAAAGAATTGTGCATCATCAATAATACCGCACTTTATAACCTCCGCCAACCCGTTATTAAATTCTTTTTCGGGCAGCGTGTCTAAGAATTTCACTTCGATAAACACACCTTTAGGCTGGTAAAAGGTCCCGAGAAGGTTTTTCCCTTCCGGAAGGTCGATGGCCGTCTTTCCACCGATGCTGCTGTCAACCTGGGCCATAAGAGTAGTGGGAATCTGGATGTACGGAAGAGATCTCATATACGTGGATGCGATAAAACCCGTCATATCACCGACAACACCACCTCCCAGGGCAAGGAGCGCCGATTTTCTGTCCGCCCCAAGTTGTAACAGCCTCTCAACAATGGAAACGGTTGTGCTGATATTTTTTGAACCCTCTCCCGCGGGGAACTCGATCATATCGGCCTTCATCCCCATTCCCTTAAGCCTTTCCAGAAGTGACTCTCCGTAGATGGCTGAAACGTTCGAATCGGTAATGATGACATAATGAAGGGCGGGCAGATTTTTCGCAATAATGAGCCCGATACGATCCAGAATATCGTACCCTATACAAATTTCATGGGAAGCAGATAACCTTTTATCTAAATTTACTCTTATCTTTTTCATTGAAGCACCTATGCAATTTTTTTCATGACACTCTCAAAAATTTTTATCTCCTCCATCAACTGATAGAATGTTTCAGGCTTGAGAGATTGGTTTCCATCGGAAACGGCCTTTTCGGGCTCAGGGTGAACTTCGACAAGAATCCCGTCCGCCCCGACTGCCATGGCTGCCCTACTGAGGGGGATGACATATTTCCAGTTACCCGATGCGTGACTGGGATCAATAATGACAGGGAGATGCGTTAATTCCTTCAAAACAGGAACAGCACTGATATCAAGGGTATTGCGGGTAGCAGTCTCAAAGGTACGGATGCCCCTCTCACAGAGAATGACCTGATTGTTTCCCGAAGAGAGGATGTATTCCGCAGACATGAGCAGTTCTTCAATGGTCGTCATCATCCCCCGTTTCAAAAGGACCGGTTTCCTCGACAGTCCAACCTTTTTGAGGAGAGAAAAATTCTGGACATTGCGCGCCCCCACTTGGAGGATGTCTGCATACGCCTCCACCAGATCGACATGCGCCGGATCCATGACCTCCGTAACAACAGGGAGGCCTGTCTTTTCCCTAGCCTTTGCTAATAACTTGAGACCCTCTTCTTCCATGCCCTGGAAGCTGTAGGGAGATGTTCTCGGTTTAAATGCACCCCCTCGGAGGATGTGTGCGCCGCCTTTTTTTACGACGTAGGCGCTTTCCATCATCTGTTCCTCACTTTCAACAGCACAGGGACCGGCCATTACCACAAATCGTGGGCCGCCAATTTCCACATCTCCTACAGTGATAATGGTATTTTCTTCCCTGGACTCCCGGCTGGCAAGCTTATACGGCTTAAGGATGGACATGACTTTTTCCACACCGGAAAGGGATTCGGCAAACTTTAAATAGGCCTTACCCCGTTCATCACCGACAGCCCCTATAATGGTTCGTTCCACTCCCCGGGAAGGATGAGCATTGTATCCCACCGACTCTATCCACCCGATAACGTTCTCGATCTGTCCTTCAGTTGCATTCTTTTTCATCACAATAATCACAATGTATCCCTCCTTAATAAATCATAAATACGAAGACCCTTCGACTTGCTCAGGGTCAATTCGACTACGTCCTTTTTCTGCGGCCTTGCCGTGAAAAAGCTCAAGTCTCATTGAATTAAAAAAGGCCATGGCGAATATCGCTGCCATGGCCTGAAGAAAATAAAAAAGCCATGGGCAGCTTCTTTCGGTCTACCCATGGCTTCTATGTTTCATTTAATTGGTGTTAATTCCTCCTGAGCGATGGGCAGACCAATGGGAAATAATAATAGCTCCAAAAATAATAAAACTTGGTAATCCCAATGCTGTTCATTCTGTCCATCATGTATAAACGCTTTCCTTTTACTGGAGAGAGTAAAACCATATCTCCGGACCATTGTCAAGAAAAAAATGATTCTCATCAACATTGACTATTGCAAAAATTATATTAGCATGTTCTAAAATAGAATATATTTTAATATTTCTTCAGGAGGTTGAAATGAGACCCTTAGATATTTTTTTCCTTATATGCTTGGCTTTTTCAGTATCTGCCTGCGGCACGATGGGAAAAGCGGAAAAGATCGAATCAGGAAGTCTCCTGTACGTCGATGGCGTTGTTCAGAATACCTCCGGCAATGAAGTTACTGTAGCCCTAAAAATACCTGAATTGAAAAAGACGCCCGGATCACCTGTCAGCGAAATTGCCCAGCAGGTCGTGCAGAAAAGCATTCTTGTCGAAGGCATAAAAACCGAAGTGGATGGAAAACCAGCAACAGTCAAGACAATCCGCGGCAATACCGCAGTTATCGAGTTTGAAAAGCCGGTAACCCATAAGGCCGAAACCGTATTGAAATTGATGATCCCTAAAAAAACCATTGCGGTTGTGGACTTTGAGGTCATAAGAGGGCGTGAAAAAGAAGCAGGAAGAGTCAGCCTCGAAGAACTCACCTCGGCACTGATCGATTCAGGACAGTTTATTGTGCTCGAGCGATCCAAGCTCAAATCCGTCATGAACGAAATTGAATTAAGCATGAGTGGCATAGCCAGAGAAACCCCTGATAAAGTTGCAGGGAAACTCCTTATAGCCGATCTTATTCTTACGGGAACATTTGCAGAGCTTAGGGACGAGTGGGACATAAACCTGAGATTGATCAATGTCAGAACCGGCCAAGCCACAGCGGCAATTACTATGAAAACTCGACTATTCAAGCCTTCAGACATCCGTGATTCCGGGCCCATGAATGAAGACTTTGAAGGCTCATCTACCGATCCTTCTTGGATCCTGATGAAGGCAGGTAAAAAAGCCTACTATCAGTCAAGTATAGACCGTACGGAGGGTGTACAAGGTTCGAAAAAGTCTCTGAAAATTGATTTTAACCTGATCACCGATGAACGGCCACGGTGGGCGCACATTGGGAACAGAAAGAAGCGGGATATAAGCCTCTACGACGGCATTGAGTTTTACGTTAGGTCTACACATAGATTTTACGCTTCAGTTACCTTCAAGACATCCCATACCGATAATCCTAATAAGATTGACACATGGGTCGGAAACTTCGAAACCGACAAGGAATGGGAAAAGATCAGAATTCCTTTTAATAGAATGTTCATTGGCAGGGGCTGGATAACAGAAGGTGCGAAGAGGTACGGGGCTGAACCGGGAGATCAGGTCATGCGACTGCACCGGGTAGAGGGATTTGAGATCGGCATAGATGTGAGACGAAATTCAGACATTAAAGGAACCGTATGGGTTGACCGAATCAGTTTCTACCGGGATTGATGCGGGAACACAAACAGGATAACTTCAGCAAGAAAGAAAATGACCATGTTTGATAGCGCTTTGGCAATGTTCTTAAGCATACGTATTCAGGATATCTTCGACATTGCGATCATCTCTATCATGATTTCCGCGCTCCTGATCTGGTTTAAAGACAGGGCATCCCGGTTTGTTTTATTAGGCATCAGCCTCTTAGGTTTTATTTATGTCGTTGCCAAATTTTTCCAGCTCTACCTTACCACGGTTGTGCTGCAGGGATTTTTTGCCATCCTGCTCTTCGTCCTCGTTGTCATCTTCCAGGAAGATCTTCGGAGATTCTTTGAACGCCTTGCCATTCTGGGAATAATCAGAAAAAAGATTCCAAGAACGACATCCCACGGACAGACCTCTGAAATCATTGCCCAGACGGTAGCGAATTTTGCCCGGAAGCACATCGGCGCCCTGATTGTTATTCAGGGAAACGATCCTCTTGACAGACACCTGAGTGGCGGTACGGAACTGAATGGCACTCTCAGCGAGCCGCTGCTGGAGAGCATTTTTGATCCTCATTCTGTAGGCCATGACGGCGCCGTTGTTATTGACGGAAGAACAGTAACACGTTTTGGATGTCATCTGCCTCTCTCCCCGAATGCCAGTCAATACGGAAATGTTGGTCTTCGCCATACAGCGGCCCTTGGCCTCTCTGAACGGTCGGATGCCATCTGCATTGTTGTTTCGGAGGAGAGGGGAACCATCTCTATTGCCGAAGGTGAACGGATCAAAGAGGTAAGCGCATCAGCCCTCAAAGGTGACCTGGTGTCGTATTATATCAGCAAAACACCCGTAAAGAAGCAGGGACCTATTGCACTATGGTTAAAGGAAAATACAAAGGAAAAGGTCATTGCCATCCTCCTTGCCTGCGCTCTCTGGATGATTTTCGGATACCAGAGAGAGTCGATATACAAGGATTTTATACTACCTGTCGAATATCTGAACGTATCATCGGAATGGGTCATAGAAGAGCCCAAAATTACGGATGCCAAGGTAATGGTGGTCGGCCCCTCGCAGGCATTTCAACTTATGAATATGGATACACTCAAGATTTCACTGAATCTGTCACAACTCCAGGAGGGAAGACAGGATATTGCACTTACGAAAGAAATGATAAATACCCCTTCAAACTTAACCGTGGTGGGGATCAAGCCCAGCCGGATCACAGTCAGTGCGTCACGATTTGTCCGTGTTTCTGTTCCCGTTGAGGTTGTAACTGAAAACGAACCAGCCTCAGGAATTACCATCCAGAAGATTACCGTAACGCCGTCATCAATCACGGTTCTAGTACCAGGCACGCTGCAGCGAAGTAAAATTAAAATACGTACAGCACCGATTGATTTGAGACCATTAACTTCGACAACAACATTGGCGCCAAAGCTCATTATCCCCCCGGAAGTTCAATGGGAAGGGAGAAAGGCGCCATCCATAAAAGTGGTCATCAAGGCAAGGAGATAGATCAGAATGGTCAGGCGGCTTAAAAAACGATCCGGAAAGGCCGGTCTTCCTCCGGGGTCTCTCATTCATATCGGGGATCGATTGGCGGAAAAAACAAAAATCACTGTTTTTGATTACGATGAAGCCCATTTGCAGGAAAAAGAAATCAAAACAGTGGGAGAATGTCGGCAATTCAAGGATAGTCCGACAGTCGCGTGGATACATATCGAAGGTATCCATGATACCCAGATACTGGAAGAGCTGGGCGCAGTTTTCGGATTGCACCCCCTCACGCTGGAAGATATCCTCAATACGGATCAACGCCCCAAGATGGAGGATTTCTGTGAATACATCTATATCGTTCTCAAAACTTTCTACAATCATGCCGATGAAAACAACGAGACAACTTCAGAACAAATAAGTATTATCCTCGGACCGACATTCGTCATTTCCTTCCAGGAAAAAGAGACAGACATATTTAAACCCATCCGGGAAAGAATCCGGGCAGGAAAGGGGCGGCTGAGAAAATCCGGGGCGGATTACCTTGCGTATTCGCTCATCGATACTATCGTTGATAATTATTTCACTATTCTCGAACACCTGGGTGAAAAAATTGAAATTATAGAAGAATCGCTGGTCAAAAACCCCTCAACACAAACTCTGCAGGCCATTCAACACCTGAAAAGAGAAATGATCTTTTTACGAAAATCGGTCTGGCCCCTGCGTGAAACCATCAGCAGTCTTGAGCGTTCAGAATGTCAGTTAATTCAAGAATCCACAGGTTTATTCCTGAAAGACATTTACGATCACACTATTCAGGTGATAGATACCATAGAGACTTTCAGGGATATGCTTTCCGGCATCCTTGATATATACCTCTCGAGTATCAGTAACAGAATGAATGAAATCATGAAAGTCTTAACCATCATCGCCACTATTTTTATGCCGCTGACATTCTTGGCCGGTGTTTACGGCATGAATTTTAAGTACATGCCGGAGCTTGAATGGCACTGGGGTTATTTTTTTATCTGGAGTATCATGATCACTATCGTTGTTTCCATGCTCGTGTATTTCAGGAAAAAGAGGTGGTTGTAAAATTTATTCGCATGATGGCGCAGGTGATTTTACATAGCGGCTTCCGGTCCAGATCAGGATGGCGGCAAAGATGACCCTCAATGTCAATTCGGGCAAGAGATGGGCACATGATCCACCTGCGTAAGTTCCTATAATTATTCCAGGAATAAGACCTTTCAGAAGACCTGTATCCACATTACCCAGACGCCAATGGGTGAAGGCTCCCACGGCTCCCAGAGATACCATGGCCAAAAGAGAACTGCCCTGAGCTGTGAGCTGATCAAAACCCGCCAGAAGTACCATACCGCTGATCATAATGGGACCGCCCCCGACCCCCATGACTCCTGAAACAAATCCCGTTGCCACACCTATAATGAGAAGGATCAGTGCCTTCGACGCGTTCATATCCGAATAGGGAAGTGATGGAAGATAAGGTTTTAGCAGAACAAAAAAGGAAACAATAATCAAAAATACCCCAAATGCCCGTTTCAGTTTTAATTCCGGCACTTCGCAGCAGTATTTCGCCCCGTATCGAGCAGGCCACAGGGCGGCAAAGGATATAAGGATTGCAGCCCACACATCCAGGGCATTATATAAGCTGTAGATAATAGCGCCGATAATACCTGTAAATACCACAGCGACCAGACTTGTGCCGTGGGCTTTGTGCTGCCCTATTTTTTTCATGCTGACCATGAGGGGAATCATCAGGACACCACCCCCGAGCCCAACCAGACCGCCAAAGACACCGGCAATTATACCGATTAAGAAGCTCACAATCATCTCCCTGCGTTTTAAAAACTGTGAATATCGAAAATAGTTAGCGCTTTTATCACTATTTTTCTAAAGTATACGCTAAAATCACCGATAACCATGGTATATATCTATCAATTATTCCGTTTCTTCTTATATATTAGTTTTCATTAGACTGCAGTATATTTGGGATAATCAGTAAAATAATATTGTTAATAGACTTACGTTTCCTTATTTTATGTTTTATTATCAGTAAGTTATGCTTTACCCCTGAAGGAGAGCAATCATATTATGTATATTCATACATTGTTGATAGCAGTCGAGTTCACCAGATCAGCAGATTTCACTAATAGAAAAAAATATAACTAAAGAAAATCTAATAAATAAGATGGGAAAAATGAATCAGATGGATACTAAATTGAAAGCAGGAGAATCGTATGGCAAGCAGGCTGAGGAATTGCGAAAGGAGAATCCACCCCAAATTCTGGTTGTTGATGATTCCCCTGAAATCATGGATCTGTTGACAGATATCCTTACGAATCATAGCTATCGGGTACGTCCTGCCTTCAGCGGACGCATGGCACTAAAATCAGTGGAAGCAGAGGTACCGGACCTGATTATGCTGGATGTGACAATGCCGGAGATGGACGGCTACGAAGTCTGCCGTCATTTGAAATCCAATGAGAAGAGCTGCAGTATCCCCGTGATCTTCATTAGCGGCATAGATGAGGCCGCAAACAAAGTCGAGGGCTTCAATGCAGGTGGCATTGACTACATCACTAAACCGTTCCGATCGGCAGAGGTTTTGGCCCGGGTTGAAAAACACCTGGCTGTGCGCCGCTTGCAAAAGCAATTGGAGGGGCAAAACATTCAGCTCCAGCAAGAAATCACTGAGCGCAGGCAGGCGGAAGAGGAACTGAGAAAGCACAAAGCTCAATTGGAAGAAATCGTTGCCGAGCGCACCAAAGACATTAGAAATATCAATGAAGAACTGCAATGTGAAATCACCGAGCGCAAGCAGGCGGAAGAACTCTACAGGACACTGGCGAACAATTCACACACAGGGGTTTATATAGTCCAGAATGGAAAGCTTCAATTTGTAAACCCCCATATACCGGAGTACTCTGGATACCTGGAGGAAGAGTTGATCGAGATGGACATTCTTGATTTTGTATATCCAGATGATCGTGAAATAGTAAGAAAAAATGCCGTTGACATGCTGGAGGGAAAGCGATCCACTCCCTATGAATTTCGTATTGTAGACCGGGAGGGCCGTATCAGATGGCTCATGGAGATGGTCGCATCCATTACGTACGAGGGCAAACAGGCAGTACTAGGGAATACTATGGATATAACGGAAAAAATCCAGGCCGAGTCCGCACTGCGGGAGAGCGAAAAGCGTATCAGCGATATTTCAAACAATATGGCCGACTGGATCTGGGAGATTGATAAGAATGGGGTATACTCATATAGTTCCGAGAAGGTGCTGACAGTATTAGGCTATACTCCTGAAGAAATCATCGGCAAGTCTTTTTCTGACTTTTTTTTAGCGGAAAACCTTGAACAGATGCGGGAAATCTTAATTGAAATAATGAAAGATAAAAAACCTATAAAAGACCTTGAGAGCTGGAGAACAAGAAAGAATGGTGAACATGTATGTCTTATCACAAATGGCGTTCCCTTCTTTGATAATCAAGGGCATTTCAAAGGTTATCGCGGAGTAAATAGGGATATTACCGAACGGAAACGTGCAGAGGAAGCGATAGAACAAGCTAATTACAAACTTCATTCCATGGTATATGAATATAGCTTACGTTACCAGAGGACCTCTCTCTTTAATCAAATGTCTGAAAAGCTCCAAATATGCGGTTCTCTTGAAGAAACATACTCAATTATGAGCCAATTTGCTCAGAAATTATTCCCCGCTGCAGCAGGATCCCTGTTTATATTTGACTCGTCCCGGAATCTGGTTGAGGCCGTCACTTTCTGGGGAAAAGGACTATCGGGGGAAAAGGTGTTTATTCCAGAAGATTGCTGCGCTCTACGACACGGCAAAAGGCATGTGAAAGCTGATTCTCTTTCGGATTCACGCTGCCCGCATCTCTCCGGTACCGTGGGGAAAAGCAGTCTTTGTGTTCCCTTATCAGCACAAGGGAAAACTATAGGGATGCTGCATTTGCAGCAACAGATTTCATCCGGATCACTTCCCGCCAAACCGGATTTTTACGAACGCTCAGAAGGAATCAATGTAGAGATGCAGCAATTGGCCATCACTATGGCTGACCTTTTTTCTCTGGCACTGGCAAATATAAAACTGAGAGATACCTTGAAACAACAGGCCACCCGTGATCCTCTCACCGGTCTTTTCAATCGCCGCTACATGGAGGAGACCCTGACTCGTGAGATAGGCCGCTCCGAGCGTTATGGAACTCCCGTGGGAATTATAATGATTGATATTGATCACTTCAGGAGATTCAATAATACCTTTGGGCATGAGGCAGGTGACATAGTGCTGAAAGATCTGGGGAAATTCCTGCAAATCAATGTCCGTAAAGAAGACGTAGCCTGCCGGTACGGAGGGGAGGAATTTACCTTGATAATGCCGGGGGCGTCTCTTGAATTTACCCAAAAACGAGCCGAAGATATAAGGCGTACGGTACAGCACCTGCGGATATACTATAATGAGCAGCCGCTCGAAAGCATTACCCTTTCTCTGGGAGTAGCCATATTTCCGGATCATGGCTCCACGGGGGAGGCCGTTCTCCAGGTTGCTGATGCCGCCCTCTACACTGCAAAACACAGGGGCCGCAATCAGGTAGCAGTGGCAGGAGATGCGAAACACGATTGCCGCTATCCTGAGCCTGTGGCAGAAAATGAAAAACCGGCTCATATTTAACCAGTTCCCTCGTTCAATATTTAATATATTGGCTTTCCCCTCCAAATCTGAAGCCGTTCCTTATCCTTGACATACAAGCTCATCTTGTTTTATACTTATCCTACCGAAAAGTGATTCTTTAGAAAAAACGTAATGACCGGCATCAACAAACTTTGAATTTCAAGCAGTTTTTTTCATGGGAACATGACTGCCGTTGAGGTGAAGAGATGACACACAATGAAGGTATGGACACGGCTGCTGAGGGACTGAAAATAGGACGCATTGTGAAAGAACTCCGACACAAAAAGCAGATCACCTTGCAGGATCTGGCAGCCAGGACCGGCATTCCAAAGTCTGTTTTAGCCGAGATTGAAAGTGGTGAAGTAGTCCCCCCCGTGGCGACGCTTCTGAAACTGGCGAAGGCTTTCAATGCAGGCATGGCTTCTTTCTTTGAGGAGGAAGCGGCCGGCATGAAAATATCAGTCACCCGGAGCGGGGAAAGGATCAGGATTAAGCGACGGCCGCATCACCACGAAGGGGAGGTCGATTATATCTATGAATCCCTTGAGACACATAAAACCGACAAGCATATGGAACCCCTCCTGGTCGAGTTTCAACCTTTAGATACGGGTGACATGGTATTTACAAATCACGAAGGGGAAGAATTCGTATTTGTTCTCGAAGGACGACTGGAATTCCGGACTGACGACCGGGTGGAAATACTCCAGCCGGGTGACACACTCTATTTTGAATCGGACATAAATCACAGTTTTCGATCTCTGGACGAAAACCCGGTCAGGGCAATCGCTGTAGTATGGAGTAAGGTATAAAAAAGGCGGGCAGTTGACGATGCTTGAAATTCGCTTCCACGGGCGCGGCGGTCAGGGAACCGTTGTTGCAACAATCCTGTTGGCCAAGGCATTCTTTCGGGCCGGGTATCAGGTTCAAAGCTTTCCTTTCTTCGGCGTCGAGAGGCGCGGAGCCCCTGTCGAGGCCTATGTCCGTCTCAACAAAGAGAAGATTCTTCTCAGGACAAACGTATACTACCCCGATCACGTCGTGGTCCAGGATCAGACCCTTCTCTATGGGGTCAATGTTACCCGGGGACTTAAGCTTGGGGGCTGGATCCTCATCAACAGTTCCGCTGCCCCCGCCGATCGAAAACCTTTTATCGGCTACCGGCTGGCCTTTGTCGATGCGAACCGGATCGCCCTGAGAAACCAACTGGGAACGCGGACTCATCCCATTGTTAACACATCCATGATTGGGGCATTTGCACGTATGATAGGTATGCTCCCCTTAGATGCGATTCGCGAGGTTATCCGGGAAGAACTCCCCGACATGTACATGCAAAATATATCCGCTGCAGAAGATGCTTACAGGGAGGTGCAGCTTCTGGGATTGGTAGAATCCGTTGAACCGCTTGGCACAACAACCCTTGAAAACCCATCAGGGAATGAAGTATGAATGAAATAGCCAACGCCATTCCACTCTTGGTACCCCATTCCTCTCAGTCCACGGAAAGCAACAAGACCGGCTCATGGCGTTTTCTCCGGCCTCTGTACGACGAAAAAACATCCCCATGCAGTGCGGCCTGCCCGGCCGGAGAAGACATTGCCCGGATCGAGATGCTGACTGCGCAGGGACTTTTCAAAGAAGCCTGGGAGACGATTCTCAGTGAAAATCCCTTCCCGTCCGTCTGCGGGCGTATTTGTTACCATCCCTGCGAAGGGATATGCAACCGCAGGGAGTTTGACGAAGCCTTAGCCATCCACACCATTGAGCGGTTTCTAGCAGAGACTGCCAGCCGTTATGATCTGAAGCCCGCCCTCCCGCGATTTACCGCCAAAAAGCAAAAGATAGCGGTGGCGGGCGCAGGACCGGCCGGTCTCGCCGCCGCCTATTTTCTGGTGCGGCTGGGATACGTATGTGATGTCTTCGAGGCCATGCCGGAGCCGGGGGGAGTGCTCCGCTGGGGAATACCCCTCTACCGTCTTCCCCCTCCCGCCCTGCGAAACGATATCGCCCAGATTGAATCACAAGGCATTCACATTCGGACGGGACAAAAAATCGGTAAGGAATTCCTTCAGGATGCAGGGAGCTACTATGATGCCGTCTTCATGGGCTGCGGGCATTCCCGCACGATAGAGCTTGGCATCCCCTGCGAGGACGTAAACTTGGTCGAAGACGGGCTAACGTTCCTAAAGCGGATTCGCCAGGGTGAGACAATCTCTTTAAGCGGCCTGGCGGCCGTCATCGGCGGGGGAAACACCGCCATCGATGTGGCGCGGAGCATCGTTCGTCTCGGCGGTAAGGCTTTGATTTTATACAGACGCCGGCGGCGCGACATGCCGGCCTTTGAGACAGAGTTGCAGATGGCCCTTGAAGAGGGCGTGGAACTCAGGGAACTCGTCGCCCCGGTAAAAATTGCGGCAGAAAGTGGACAATGCGTTGTAACATTGCAGGAGATGAAAATCTCCGGAGAAGACAGCCGCGGAAGGGCACACGTTCTGCCACAGGAAGGGAAAAACCATGAAGTACGGGTAGCGCGCGTCTTCAAGGCAACCGGCGCGGGGCCTTCCGAAACCTGGTTCAATCCCTCCGAAAAGTCCGGAATATCCCTGGCGCTGACAAATACCCTTCTGGTCTGTCCCGATAGGAGGCCTGCTTTGGTGTTCGGGGGGGACCTGATAAACGAAACGAAGAGCGTAGTGCATGCGGTCGCTTCCGGGAAACAGGCGGCAATGGCCCTTGATATCTTATTTCAGGACGGTGTGGATGCCATCGTGCCGAAGCTGCAGGCATGTATGGTGGGACAGGGACCATCGCTTTCCATGGAAGTGTATATGGGAGGAGATCGCCGCCTTAGAAATCCTCACATCATCGGCTATGAGGAAATAAACACCGATTATTTCCAGTTTCAACCAAGAATCACACAACCCCGCCTTTTGAGAGAGGAACGTCTCAGGTCCTTCGAGGAAATCGATCTCAAGATTTCGACCAATCTTGCTATCCGGGAGGCCGATCGCTGTTTCAATTGCGGAATCTGCAACCAGTGCGATAACTGCTACATGTTCTGCCCGGATATCGCTGTGATCCGGGAAAAGGGATGTCAGGAACGCCAGATCAACTACGACTACTGCAAGGGGTGCGGACTCTGCGTCGTGGAGTGCCCACGCAATGCCATGACCCTGAAGGAGGAGGAGCTATGAACCGGGTCATTGAAGGGAGTCACGCGGTCGCCGAGGCAGTCCGTTTGGCGAGGGTTCAAGTAATTTCCGCATATCCCATTACACCGCAGACCCATATTGTTGAAATTCTTTCGGAATACTGTGCCAACGGGACAATGAACGCCCGGTTCCTGCGTGTGGAGAGCGAGCACTCCGCCCTGGCCGCGCTGATCGGAGCGCAGAGTTGCGGAGTGAGGACATTTACCGCGACCGCTTCACAGGGCCTTGCCCTGATGCACGAGCTTTTGCACTGGACATCGGGCGCACGGCTTCCGATTGTAATGGCCGAAGTTAACCGTGCGCTTGCACCCGGCTGGAACATCTGGACCGATCAGACCGACAGCCTTGCACAGCGTGATACGGGGTGGATTCAGCTTTACTGCGAGGACGGTCAGGAGGTTCTCGATTCAATGCTCCAGGCCTATCGCCTGGCGGAGCGTGTGTATCTTCCCGTGATGGTGGTACTCGATGCATTCTACCTCTCCCATACCTATGAGCCCGTGGACGTGCCCACCGAAGAAGAGGTTGATCGTTTTCTTCCCCCTTACCAGCCACGGTTTCAAGCGGATACAGAAAATCCCTGCGCTTTCGGCCAGCTTGTGCCCCCCGGCGCCTACATGAAAATGCGTCACAACATCGCCGAGGCCATGGAGGAATCTCTCTTCTGCCTCAGAGAAATTCAGGAAGAATTTTACAGGATATTCCAGCGCCGTTACGATCCTGTGGATGCCATTTGCTGTAATGACGCGGAGATCATCCTTGTGACCTCCGGAACGATCACCAGTACGTGCCGTCTGGTGCTTCAGTCTCTGCGGGACAGGGGAGAAAAGGTCGGCATCCTCAAGATGAAGCTGTTCCGCCCCTTCCCCGTGGCGATGGTTCGTGAAGCCACCGCCCGCGCAAAAAAAATCGCCGTTATCGACCGGAACTTTTCCTTCGGGGCGAGCGGTATCTTCGCCCAGGAAGTGCGCGCCGCATTATACAACGCCCCCGAACATCCTCCGGTTTTCGGCTACATCGCAGGGATAGGCGGTCTCGATGCAACGGTGGAACTCCTGGAAGAAATCTACTGGAAGACCAAAAACACGGCATTCCCGGAAAAAGAAAGCGTCTGGATGGGAATTTAGGGGGTGAATCATGCAATTGGATTCTATAGACCGAGAGTACCTGTACTCGGGACACGTGGGCTGCCCCGGATGCGGCGCTGCCATTGCCATGCGGTTCACACTGAAGGCCCTCGGGGAAAAGACCATCATGGTGCTTCCCGCATGTTGCTGGTCCATCATTGCCGGGGCTTATCCGCAGTCGGCCCTGAAGATTCCGGTCATCCATTCCGCATTCGAAACCGGCGGGGCTGTCGCAAGCGGTGTCCGGGCCGCCCTCGATATGAAGGGAGATTCAGAAACCACCGTTGTCACCTGGGCGGGTGACGGCGGCACCTTCGATATCGGGTTTCAGGCTCTCAGCGGCGCTGTAGAGCGGAATGAGGACTTCATCTATGTATGTTACGACAACGAGGCATACATGAATACAGGCGTGCAGCGCAGTTCATCAACCCCGTACGGCGCCTGGACGACGACCACGCCCGGCCGGGACTGGAAAAAAATGCGGAAAAAGAACATCGTTGAGGCGCTGGTGGCACACCGCATCCCGTACGCCGCCACTGCAAATATCGCCTTCCCCGAGGATCTTGTCCGGAAGGTCCGGAAAGCCAAAGAAATGAAGGGTTCCCGATTCATCCATATTTATGCGAGCTGTCCGACCGGCTGGCGCATCCCCTCGGAAATGTCCATCAAGATCGCCCGCATGGCCGTACAGACAAATATCTTTCCCCTCTATGAAGTGGAAAACGGCATTCAATACACCATCAATTATAAACCCAAGGAATATCTCGTGAGGGAGTATTTCAAGCTTCAGGGACGGTTCCGGCACCTTACCGATAAGGATCTGGACCAGATCCAGGAAATGGTCAATGAGGACTGGGAACTCCTCCTGCGCAAAGCAGGCGAACGGGTCTAAAGTCAAGGGGAATGCGGGGTCAAATTATATTGACAGATAAGACCGCTTCCCCTATACTTCTCATACCCGAAAGGTAATTTATTAATCACATCAAACATCAAATCGTAAAACACTTTTTCAGTGAAGGCCCTCTTGAAGCAATGGATAGTGAAAAGGACGGTTATGAAAACCGGAAGGGGATCTGATGTATGTCCACTATGGAGTTAACGAAAGAAGGCGCTGTTTATGTCTTGACCTTAGCCAATGGCGCCGATGCGAATACCCTCACCGAAAACGTGGTTAACGAATATAACGACGTTATCGATGAGCTTGAAGCATCCACAGAAAATGCTGCCCTCATTGTAACGAGTAATGATCCGAAATTCTGGTGTAATGGTATCAACCTGAATTGGATCATTCAACAACCACACGATTACTTTCCGAAATTTATACAACTCCTTGACGAATTGTTTTTGAGATTCACCCTGCTCCCCATTCCCACGGTGGGGTGTCTTACGGGTCACACCTATGCGGGGGGCGCCGTTCTCGCCACGACGTTTGATTTCCGCCTGATGAGGGAAGATAAGGGCTTCTTCTGTTTTCCCGAAGTGGACATCAAGATTCCATTCTCACCGCTCATGTATGAGATCCTCCGATTGCTGCCTGACCACCACGCCCTCAACGAACTCCTGCTGACCGGAAAGCGGGTAGGGGGTACAGAAGCGCTGACAATGAAAATTGTATCTGCGGTTTATCCCCAGGAAATACTTTTTGACAAGGCAATGGAACTGGCAACACTCCTGGCGAAGAAAGACCGCAAGACATACGCCAATATTAAACGCGGCTTACGGCAATATTTATTGAAATTTGCTGCTTGAGAATCGCGTAAAGAACCACACAATCCACTAAAAATGAACGGCCTCGTCACTCCTTGAGTCCGTACTTTTTTAGCTTATACCGCAGCATGCGTTCGCTGATACCGAGAATTTCGGCGGCCTTCGTTTGATGATCACCCGCCTTCTCCATTGCTTCCAGAATCAATTTACGTTCCATTTCTTCAATCGCCCCCCGGAGTAATCCCTCTCCCTTTTTCCCTGCATCCTCCGGATAGATTCTTTCTTCCGTAAAGGGAAGGTCGTCCATCGAGATAACCGAATTTCTTGAGATCACCACAGCACGCTCAATGATATTCTCAAGTTCCCTGACGTTGCCGGGATAATCATATTTTAACAGCAGATCCCTGGCCTCGCTGGTTATCCCCGTGACTTTTTTACTATTTTCTGCGGCAAAATGTCTAAGGAAGTGGTCAATGAGCGGAGGCACATCATCCTTTCTCTCTCTAAGAGGGGGAATGTCCATGACAACCACATTCAACCTGTAGAACAGATCTTCCCGGAAGGTTCCTTCTTTCACCTTTGATTCCAGATCGCGGTTGGTTGCGCTGATGATCCTCACGTCGGAGTGGATGGTCTGATTACCGCCCACACGCTGGAATTCGCGTTCCTGTAGGAAACGAAGGAGTTTTACCTGAACGGAAGCGGATATTTCACCTATCTCATCTAAAAACAGCGTCCCCCCGTCGGACTCCTCGAATCTGCCGATTCTTCTTACCATCGCGCCGGTGAAGGCCCCCCGCTCATGACCGAAAAGCTCGCTCTCAAGCAGATTCTCGGAAAGGGCGCTGCAGTTTACCGTAATGATGGGTCTTGTTGAACGGGGGCTGAGATTGTGGATCAACCTGGCCATGAGTTCCTTGCCTGTGCCGCTTTCTCCCTTGATAAGAACGGTGGCGCGGCTGGTTGCAACCCTGCTTGCCATGTTGATCAGGACATTCATCTTCTGGCTGCGAAAAACAATCTTGTCCACTGTGACGCCCTTTTCTCTCAGATCCTGACGGAGAATCTCATTTTCCCGAATCAGGGTGCGCCGCTCTGACACTCTATCTACAAGAAGAAGAAGCTCTTCAAATTCAATAGGTTTGGTAATATAATCGATGGCGCCGGCCTTCATGGCTTCCACTGCTGTTTCTATCGTTCCGTATGCGGTAATGATAACCACATCAATCTCGGGATTGATTCTCTTCACTTCTTTAAGTACCTGCATGCCATCCATACCGGGCATCTTATAATCCAGGAGGAGCATGTCAAAATGACCTTTGAGAACACCCCGGATAGCATTATCCCCGTTCCCGGCTTCCGCTACCGTATGGCCTTCCTTAATCAGGAAATCCCGGAGCATCTCCCGTTGTGACTGACCGTCCTCGACAACCAAAATATTTAACTTCTTCATGCCTGAATTCCTTCAGCCTTTTCCATTTTTATCGCTTACCCTTCCCGCAGGCAGTATGATCTCGAAAGTCGTCCCTGAACCCTGCCGGCTCAAGACACGAATCTCGCCCCCGTGGCCGCGGATAATTTCATGTGCAAGGGGAAGCCCAAGGCCCAAACCCTTTTCCTTCGTTGTGTATTCGGGATTAAAAATCCGTTCGACCTCCTCAGATGTCATGCCGCATCCATTATCGGAAACCTTTATGCTGACCCGGTCCTTACCGCCCGAATCAACAGAAATGTCGATCACACCCTCACCGGAGATCGATTCCATAGCATTCTTTACAAAATTGAGGATGGCCTGCTCAAGTTTATCCACATCCATTGGAATGATTGCCGGCTTACCATTATACCGGGTTTCTACAGTAATTCCTTTCAAGGTCGCCTCCTCCCTGATGAGGTTGACAATCTTTTGAAGGACCTCAGTAACGGGGTAGTCGTGCAGTTCCAAGCGGCGGCTTTTCGAAAATGTCAAAAACTCTTCAATAATTCCATTCAATCGTCTTATTTCGTCACGAATAACACCGGCAAGAGTCTGAAACTCCTTAATCTTATCCTCATCAGCCGGCATAAATTCCCGTTTGAGTCTCTGACTGGCCATGCTTATGGCATTGAGGGGATTACGAATCTCGTGGGCCACACCTGCGGCAAGCTGGCCAAGGGCAGACAACCTTTCAGCCTTCTCAAGCTGTCTTTCCATTTCAACGATCCCCGCCAGATGCCTGTTTTGATTGCGGTAGAGTATCCACATCGACAGGAGTGTAATCAGAACAACGGAAGTCATAAAAATGATTATATTACGTTTGTTTTCTTCAAGAATTTGATCCGTACCCTCTCGATCAAGACCAAGCCGCGCAACTCCTGCGACTTTTCCGAACAGGAATACAGGCGCTGCAATATCCAGGATTGTTTTGCCATGAGACACGATCTTCCGGCTTTGAACTTTTTTCGTACCTGCAAGGATTTCATCTGTTTGCACAGTATCTGTATCCCCCTTTTCCGGCACCTGCCCTGCGCTCCCCAGGGTCATATTGCGTTCGTCAATTACCGTAATATAGACCAGACCCTGGCCCAGACCCTCGCCGAATTTTTCGAGAGCCCTTTCTATAGACACCTTCATGCCCCAATATCTCTGTCCGTCACGATCCAGGGCAATGATGATCGTGCCGCTTTCGTCCTTACGCCGAAGCACTACAAATCCGATATTACCAACTCTGCCAAGCCTGTTGAAAAGGTCGACGGTGATTTCCTCTTTTTTTATCGTTACGGAGGAATCTCCACCAAAAATCTCCGCCGTCAGAGACCTGCTCTGATACACGGCCTTCCCTTTTTTATCCAAAACGGCAACAAACCATAAACTATTTTCCCCGGCAAATTTTCCCAGATATTCCTCATTGAGGCGGTTCGCTTTCCATTCATTGTCGATCTCGCGCCCTAAATTCACAATGGCAGCGGTTAATGATTTCTGGGGTAACAAAGCGCCGTCAGCGATAGTAACGGAGGCACTACCGCTATCCATCTGATATGCCTGGATCAAGGTATTCAGGTTTTCCTGGGACAGCCTCTCGACAACACCAATAATACTGAGGCCCTGGTTCTCCATGAATCCTATAAGGCTCCTTTCACTTCTCCGGAGATCCATAATACCCATGGTTAGGATAAGCCCGATAAAAACAGCACAGACAATGGCAACAGCGATAGGCTGTAAAAAACGCCTGTTGTACTTGGGTGAACGGTGCTGCCAGATAACTTTATTCTGCGGTTTCATAATATTATTTTAATATGATTGACGAGTAACTTTTGATGAGCAACTCTTATACCAGGTGGTCATCCTATGTCATCTATGATAAAAGTCAACGATTTCTTTCTTCTAGAAAGAATCAAATGTTTCTATAAAAACAAGATTCGACAATTATGTCGATTCTTGAAACAATTGACGTCACTTTCTTAAGTACTTGATTATGCAAATACTCTCTATGAGTCGTCACCCCTGTATCGACATTTTTTGCCCCTCGTTTCCCATCATAAACATCCTGTTTCTGTTTTATCCCCCTGCATTAGTTCCATAAATTAAAGAACTTGCAGAGCTCGATAGGAACATGGCACAAGACGTGCATCATAAATAGTACAAAAGTAAATTATCGGTTAAACGGGCATGATTAGCCGATAGTAAACACAAAACTTGAGAAGGTGTAAGGCCTTCACTCCTCCTGATTTGGGGAGACATTATGTCTCCCCTTTCTTTTTTTCCTTTGCTTTATCCATTGATTCTCGAAGCTTCCGCCACTGTTCAATTCTCTCTTTTATTACCTTCTCATATCCCCTGTCTGTAGGTATATAGTAAGTCTCTCCTTTCAGCTTATCCGGCAGATAGTCCTGGGGAATATAGGCATCTTCAAAGTCATGGGCATACTGATAACCCTTGCCGTAACCAATATCTTTCATTAAACGCGTAGGGGCATTTCTGATATGGAGAGGCACGGCGAGGGTACCGGTTTGGCTTATCGTTTCTTTTACCTTACCGTAAGCGGCATACAGGGAATTGCTCTTCGGAGCGGTGGCAAGATACACAGCGGCCTGGGCCAGTGCCAATTCACCTTCAGGCAAGCCGATAAACTGAAAGGACTGCATGGCGGAAACGGCAATGGTAAGGGCTCTCGGATCGGCATTCCCAACATCTTCGGACGCAAATCTCACCATGCGCCGGGCAATGAACAGGGGGTCTTCACCGGCGGTAAGCATACGCCCCAGCCAGTAAAGGGCAGCGTCAGGGTCGCTTCCCCGGAGACTCTTGTGAAAGGCGGAGATCAGGTTGTAGTGTTCCTCTCCTCCCTTGTCATACTGCAGCGCCTTTTTCTGGAGCGCTTCCTCCACCACGGCACGGGTAATTTTTCTTTCATTCCTGTCTTCAATCCGAAGGAGCGATGCTGCTGCATCGAGGCTGTTCAGGGCCATGCGGGCGTCTCCATCGGCAGACCAGATAATGCGGTCAAGCGCCTCTTGATCTATCTCAAGAGAAAGTGCTCCCAGCCCCC
This sequence comes from Deltaproteobacteria bacterium, assembly GCA_026388545.1. Taxonomy (NCBI): domain Bacteria; kingdom Pseudomonadati; phylum Myxococcota; class Myxococcia; species Deltaproteobacteria bacterium. Next base: position 5,543 of record JAPLJS010000007.1, on the reverse strand, counting down.
TTTTGTTATCATGGATGGCCCGGTTGATAATAACCGACAGCTCTTCATCGGAATAAGGCGAAAGGAGCATCACCCGCGAACGGGAAAGGAGGGGAGAAATTACTTCAAAAGACGGATTTTCGGTAGTGGCGCCGATGAGCGTAATGAGACCTTTTTCGACATGGGGCAGAAAGGCGTCCTGCTGGGCCTTGTTGAACCTGTGGATTTCATCGACAAACAGAATCGTTTTTCTGCGGTGGTAACGCCATTGTGAACTTGCCTCATCTACAACTGCCCTGATCTCTTTTACCCCGGAGAGGACCGCCGAAAAACTCATATAATGGGATTTTGTCTCATGTGCAATCAGACGGGCTAAGGTGGTCTTGCCGGAACCTGGCGGTCCCCAGAATATCATTGAAAACAGCTTGTCCTCCTCGATGGCACGGCGAAGCAGACTGCCTTCGCCTAAAAGATGTGGTTGCCCCACAAATTCGGAAAGAGTCTGAGGCCTCATCCTGTCTGCCAGGGGACCGAAATCATCCCCACTATCTTTCTGATCGAATAGATCCATGATCTTTACGGGTTCTCTCGCTTTACCCGGCTTTTTGCCGCATCAATGAGTTCGATGAGTGTCGTGATTTTGTCTTTTGGCGTCTGACAGACGAAGTTATCCCATAAATCAGCCGTCATACTCTCTCTCAGATGCTGTTCAACAGGGAAAAATGGATGCCAGCAGGTGATAATGCGGAGGCAGGGCAGCTCTCCCCCCTCCTTCCGGCAGTAAGAGAAGGTGACTTCACCCCCAAGTCGTGGACATCTAAGTTCTAAATGGTCGTAATTCCCCATGTGCTCAACGTGCCGTTCCGCCTATGCGGTTTTAAAATTTATTGTATACCATGTCTAAAAACAAATAAGCCGTCAAGGGGAATCTTGCTATTCCCCTGACGGCTTACGAGCTTGCGGAGGGCTGATTCATCTAGGGTTTTGGCAACCCTTCAAGGGCCTTTAACGCCCTCTTGATTTCTTCTTCCGGAAAATCGGATAGCTCAAGCTTCCCTGCCAGATAGGTATCGTAGGCAGCAAGATCAACGAGTCCGTGACCGCTCCAGTCGAAAAGGATGACCTTCTCCTTGCCTTCTTCCTTGGCGCGCATGGCTACATCCACTACTGCGGCTATGGCGTGATTTGTTTCCGGCGCCGGTATAAAGCACTCAGTCCGGGCCCATTTTACACCGGCCTCAAAAGTCTCAAGCTGGTTATACGCCCTTGCCTCCATCAGGTTTTCCCTGACCAGGTGGCTGACAATGGGAGCCATACCGTGGTACCGTAAGCCACCCGCATGAATGGGCGCAGGCACAAAATCGTGGCCGAGTGTATACATGGGAAGAAGCGGCGTCATTTTGGCAAGGTCTCCAAAATCATAGGCAAATGGACCTCTTGTCATGGTCGGGCACGATGATGGTTCGGCCCCGATAATAGTAACGTTCTTACCAAATATCTTATCCCGCACATAGGGAAGAGCTATTCCGGCAAAATTGCTGCCCCCACCGGCACAGCCTATGACGACATCGGGATAGACGCCTATCTTTTCCATCTGTTTCTGTGCCTCCAGGCCTATGATGGTCTGGTGCAGGAGCACGTGGTTCAGAACGCTTCCCAGAGCATAACGTGAGTTTTCATGGGTAACGGCATCCTCGATCGCCTCACTGATAGCGATGCCAAGACTTCCCGGTGAATCAGGGTGGGCAGCCAATACCTGCCTTCCCGCCTCAGTTATGGTGCTGGGACTTGGAATGCACTCGGCGCCCCAGACATTCATCATCATACGCCGGTAAGGCTTCTGCTCATAGCTGACCCGTACCATGAAAACTCTGCATTCAAGGTCAAACATTTTGCATGCCATAGCCAGCGCGCTCCCCCATTGCCCTGCCCCGGTTTCGGTAGCAATACGTTTGATACCAAAAATCTTATTGTAATAGGCCTGGGGAATGGCGGTATTCGGCTTGTGGGAACCGGCAGGGCTGACACCTTCATTTTTATAGTATATCTTGACAGGAGCATCAAGGAGCTTCTCAAAATTCCGCGCCCGGCACAACGGTGTGGGCCGCCACAGGAGGTATTTCTCCAGAACGGCATCGGGAATATCAATCCAGCGTTCCTGGCTCACTTCCTGTTCAATGATATTCATTGGAAAGATGGGGGCCAGATCATCCGGGCCGACAGGTTTACCCGTGCCCGGATGAAGAGGAGGTCGCATGGGCGTCGGCATGTCAGCCTGAATGTTGTACCATTGCCTGGGCATTTCATCATCGTTCAATAACACCTTGACCTGTTCCATAAGTATTCTCCTTTTCATTAATTAAGAGCTTTGCCAAGCCCTGTTATCGCTATTTGTAAACTATCAAATTATGTAATGCCCACCTGATCACATTTCCAGATTAGACAATAATCCTTTATGCCTCCGATACCATACGTTTGGAAAGAGCCTGTAAAAAATCCTTGAAACAGGCCCGATATATTCTCTTGTTCTCTTATCAAACTGACATGCCTGGATGATTTGTTCCTTGATGTCTGTTTTATGGCCCACCTCGTTAAATATCTTATAGGCACAATGAAACAAGGGACTGTACATATTCTTTTTTTCCAGATATTTATGCACATTACGGATGGTATTCGGCCCTTCCGGGGTACCGTCTATCCTCTCAAGAACATTGATGTGCGTTTCTATGGGATTCCTGCTATACAATTCATAGAACAGTTTGCCGTACCGATAATTCTTGCTTGCATCAGAAGACAGGGTTACATACATATCACCCACACCGGCCTGACTTTGAAAAGCCTGAAACCCACCGCCCAGTAATTTTGACAGTGACCGTATTTCAACGCCGGACCTCGCAAATATGGTTCCCGGAATAGAATTACCAAGGTCCAAAGAATCCATAACGCCCATGATATTTGCCACAATATTTTTGAGGGAACCGCATGCCTCAACGCCGACAATATCAAAATTATAGAAGGAAGTTAATTCTCTTCGATTGGATCTGATGAGATCCTCCCTTATTATTTTTGCGATATGCGGTTTCCCGGCGACGGTGACACAAACAGGATTCCCCAGCATGATATCCACATCAAAGAAGGGGCCTCCAATACACACCACCTCATACTTATTCTTTATATTAAATAGATTATTATTAATCAGTTGTGACGGTGTGATCAGTTCTTTCGTGATTTCATCGGAGGTGAGCCCCTTGATCGGGGAAACGAGGCACGTATCGCCCGCTTTTTTTTCAAGCAGCGGTTTGAGGTAATTCAAAAACTCCGGCAGCCTGTTCATCGTGATGGTAAGAAAAATGAAATCGTTATCATCAACGACCCTCTCCAGATCATTCGTTGCATAGACCCTTGGAGCCAACCTGGGAACCTTGTCCATACCGGTGAGTCTTTTGGCAAGATCCTGAGTCAGGTGTTTCGGATTCAGGTGTTCACTATTAATGGCCCGGCATACATCAATATCGTGATAATAGATGGTTACTCTTTTGTCATCCCTGCCGAACTTATAGGCAAGGGACGTCCCGAGTCTGCCCGGTCCGATGATTGCAACCCTCGACGTATCTAAATTGGTTAACCTCATGTTGTATACCCTGGAAACCGCAACCTTCTATCTTTGCTCAATAAACCGAACACTATAGCTGCCCTGTTAAGAAACTTCCCCTCCCCTCGCGGGAGGGGATTGAGGGGAGGGGTAAAATTCTATCCAGTTTAGCGCGGCGATTATAGGTAAAAAGAAACCTCCATGTCAAACAATAATACGTGTACCTATCTTTTTTCTAATTTTTACACTTATTTATAGAGTGAGTCCAGAGGACACTGCGGCGCTTTTGACATGTTCCTGATGACGTGGGTGTAGATCATGGTTGTTTCCACGTTCTTGTGTCCCAGAAGCTCCTGGATTTCCCTGATATTGATACCATATTTTACCAATTAGCCTTTTTATTCTTATTATCACAATAGAGAAGAAACATGAAGCCTCTTCCATATTGATATTAAACATAATTTTTTTCTTTTCTATTTCCCTGAAATACATTAATCTTTTGAAGAGTACTTATAAGAACCAAGTTGGTATATTAATTGTTGGCTGGTACATACATAATTACGCTAAACTGAAAAAATCATGGCTCGAAAACATATCCCCGACGATATAGAAAAGGAAGTTCTAGTTTGTAGCGGTAGAAGATGTTGCCTTTGTTTTGGCCTAAAAAGGATATTTGAAGAAATGCAAGGGCAAATAGCTCACATTGACAGAGATAACTCAAATAATAAACTCGATAACTTGGCTTACCTGTGTTTACCTTGTCATGATAAATACGACTCGAGAACTTCTCAGAGCAAAGGATTTACAATAGAAGAGATAAAGCATTATAGGGATATGCTTTATGAGCATGTTGAAAATATGCGGCGGAAGAAAGGTGAAGATGTAACAAGGCTTGCTAACTTTACTCAACTTGCACAGGAAATATGGCTGTTGCTAAGTAAAAATGGGCGCGCTTTTACGAGTTTTGGACCGAATTCTGGTGCTGATTCAGCTGCGCCAGTAAAATGGGATTTGCAAATATGGGAAGAAGCCAAAAGGGAAATCATTCTTCCGAACAACCGAGATATTCAAAAGCTAATTGAACAATACTTTGATCTTGTGCCACGTGAGTACAAAGCAATATTCGCAGAAATGAGTGCTCACATTTATTCTTTTGAAAAACACTGTAAATATCCAACTTTAGATTATCGCGAACATCAGTTCCCCGAAGAATTCGCTAGGGTTATTGATAAAGTTTGCATGCAGGATAAAGGTCAGGAAAATAGACTTGCTGAAATCGAGAGTTGGTTATTGGAAATGTTCTTGGAGAATGATTTACCTGTAAAAGAAGGATACATTATTGGCTCGGTATTGCGTGGCCTTTTTGAAGGTGCGGATGTTGATATATTCCTTTTGCTCCGTGATAATACTCCTGAAGAAATAAAGAAGTCTATTAGAAAAATAGAACTTGTTAAGCAACAGTTCTTGCCCATGTTCGGCAGGAAACTTCATGCAATTGTATTTTCTCTCCCAGAACAAGATGGTTTTATTAGTTTCTTAGAAAATTTGAGCCAGAAAAGAGCATTTATTCAATCATAAGGTACATCATTATGGGAAGAGACTTACATTACCTGATAATAAAATTTTTTAAGGAGCGAATGAGTTCTCATTCTAAAGTTACAAACTGTAGTGAGATACCGAATGATGAGGAAATTCTATATCAAGTTGAGAGAACAGGGAATTTGCCAACTCTCATAGTTCACCTTTCTGACTCTTATCAATATACTTTGCACGATTATTACACAAAACCAGCACTGTTGAGTGAAGGCGATTTTATTTTAATAGCAAAACCTGACGACATCGTAAAAAGTCACACGGCGGTTCTGGAAGCGCAGGCCATATTTCCAGTCGCCGAGTCGAAAATGTAGCTGAGACAGCGCCACGGGCTCAGAAAACGCTCTTTGACAGCCAAAATAGTGGAACGGATGGAGGA
>JAPLJS010000006.1 GCA_026388545.1 Deltaproteobacteria bacterium | reverse complement strand
ATGGCAATATCTATATCGCTTGCTTCCGTCTGTTCTTTCCTGGCGAAGCTTCCGAACAGACCAATTTTGTGGACACCGTATCTTTCATAAAAATCATCTTTATGGGTCTTAATAAAAGAAATAACCTGTTCTTCTGTAAGTATTGGCATGTGTACACCTCATTTTTCATGCCCTCTGCTCATTTACGCGAGGGTTTTATCCGGAGGGTTGTGGAATTCCTCGATGGCTTCCCGGTCGAACGAGGACTTGAATTCAATGGTTTCGGATTCGCCTTTCGTTATGAGAGAGCTTTGAATTTCTCATGAAACTTGGCAAATCGTCATTCCCGTGAAAACGGGAATCCAGAAAATACTTGAAAATACTGGATTCCGGCTTTCGCCGGAATGACAAAATTGCTGGTTTTATACAGTTTTGCAAAGGGGGATTTTTTTACGATGGTCCGTAAAATCTCCCCCGACCCCTCTTTAGAAAAGAGGGGAGTCAAATTACTTAAGTCAATGACATTGTCAAGGTATATAGGAAAGGTGGTTGTATGTCAATAATGGTATGTCAAGGGAGGGATATATTGAAATTCTATTGACAGACAAAAACGTCCTGTTATACTCGATTCACCCATCACAATGGGAATTCTTAATAAAAAAGGAGGGAGTATGCGGATATTAAAAATCATTGCCGTTTTATGTATCGTCCTTTTTGTTTTTTCAGGCACGGCCCTGGCCCAGCAGATGCCAAATCCTTATGGCCCGAATATAAGCTTGGCCACTGCTAAGAACGTCGCCGCGTCCGCAGCCGCGGAAGCGATCAAGATGAAGATTAAAGTCGTGATCGTAATCGTGGATACGGGTGGGAATCTCCTCTACCTCGAGAGGTTCGATGTTGTACAGTACGGCAGCATCGACGTGGCGGTCCACAAAGCCAAGTGTTCCGTTGCTTACAAGCGACCGACAAAAGCCTTCGAGGATTTAATCGGTGGTGGAAAGACGGCGTATCTGACCCTGGACGGCATAAGCGCAATCGAGGGCGGTGTGCCGATCATTCAGAACGGCAAGATCATCGGAGCAATAGGCGTGTCGGGTGGCTCAGCCGCGCAGGACGGCCAGGTGGCGACAGCCGGAGCGAAAGCACTGCAATAGCGGTTTAAGCCTGCCGGGAACAGGGACGATATTAGGCTTTGGCTGATCTGTCTCCACAAAAAAGCCACGGCTATTGGAGCCGTGGCTTTCCTTTTTCACGAACAAATTTATAGAAGGCTATAGCATCTCAAATATCCCTGCTGCCCCCATGCCGCCCGCGATACACATGGAAACGATCCCCCTCTTTGCCTTACGCCGCTTCAACTCATAGAGAAGCTGAGCAGTCAGCTTGGCGCCGGTAGCGCCAAGTGGGTGGCCAAGGGCGATCGCGCCTCCGTTTGGATTCACATCACCGGCCGCCAGTCTGTCTTCGATACCGACTACCTTTATTGAATAAAGTGCCTGGCAGGCGAAGGCTTCGTTAATTTCGAACACGTCAATGTCCTTCGTTGTTAATCCTGCCAATTTAAGAACTTTAGGTATCGCGAAGGCGGGTCCAATCCCCATTTCTTCCGGTTTGCAGCCGGCAACGGCGAAGTAAGATAGCCTTGCAAGGGGTTTCAAGCCTAAAGACTTAGCCTTCTCTTCACTCATAAGCAGAGTAAACGCTGCCCCATCGGTCATCTGGGATGAGTTGCCGGCGGTAACCGAACCACCCTGCTTAAACGGCGACTTCAATTTTGCAAGATCTCCCATCGTCGTCGGCCACCTCACGCCGTCATCCATGTCAAACACAACCTGTTCCCTTACCCTTTTTCCATTTTTTGATTTTGCATATCGGTAGGCTTTAATCGGTATAATCTCATCTTTGAATTTTCCCGCCTTTATTGCCTCGAATGCCCTGCGGTTGCTCTCCATGCCGAACCTATCCTGGTCTTCACGGGATACCTTATAATTTGCGGCAACATTCTCTGCCGTTATGCCCATCGATACATAGACATTCGGTAAATCTCCCCAGTCCGGATTGGGACGAAATACATTCCCCCCCATGGGCACATGGGACATGTTCTCACAACCTCCGGCAATAATGACTTCCGACCAGCCCGCCCTGATTTTCGCCGTCGCATCGGCAACGGCTTGCACCCCCGAAGAGCAGAAGCGATTTATCGTCATGCCTGATGCGGTAATGGGAACCCCTGCCCCAATGGCAATAACTTTCGCCAGGTTCATACCCTGTTCAGCCTCGGGAAAAGCGCATCCGACAATCACGTCATCCACATCTTCAGGCTTCAGCGCGGGAACCCTTGCCAGAAGGCCCTTCATTACCTGGATACCTATTTCATCACTCCGGGTGTACGCAAGACCACCTCTCCTGTAACGTCCGCCCGGACTTCTCACGGATTCAACAATAACGGCTTCACTCATGATATTCCTCCTTACTTAGTTGCGTAAAGGTTTGCCCGTATTCAGCAAATGCATGATCCTGTCCTGAGTCTTTTGCTCACCGCAGAGACTCAAAAAGGCATCTCGCTCCAGGTCAAGAATTTCCTGTTCAGTAACCAGTGTACCTTCCGGACAGTCACCGCCGGAAAGTATGTCGGCAAGTTTCCCGGCGATATGCGCATCAAAGTCTGAAATGAAATTCCCTTGCCTCATATTGTACACAACGGAATTACACATACCCCTGAAGTTCTCTCCCATTACAGGAATCATTGCAGGCGGCGGTTTTTTGTAAAACATGGAAAGACCTAGGACGACCTGTTTTGCATCCCAGATCTGCTGATCCCTGTTCAGGCTGATAGTATCTGTTTTTCTCACGTATCCCAGTTCCATTGCTTCCACAGCGCTGGTGGCAACTTTCGCCATAGCTATATTTTCGAAAACCTTGGAATAAAAATGCTGGAGGTTCAACCCCGCCTCAATGGCGCCGTCGGGGATACCTTCGGTGATCCTTACCATCAGCTCTTTACAGCCCCCGCCGGCCGGTATAACACCGACACCGACTTCCACAAGTCCTATATAGGTTTCTCCGCAGGGTTGACATTTTGCCCCGTGCATGGCGATCTCACAACCGCCACCCAGGCTCATACCCGCAGGAGCGGTAACAACAGGCTTTGCACAATACTTCATTCTCATGTTGGCATTCTGGAATTCCTCTATCAGCTTTTCCAATAAATCCCAGTCGCCTTTCTGGGCAGCAATAAGAACCATAAATACATTGGCGCCCACGGAGAAGTTGGTAGCGTGGTTACCGACAACCATGCCGACAAAATCCTTTTCCACAATATCGCAACTGTCAAAAATCATCTGGACAATTTGTTGATCTACCGAATTCATCTTGGTATGGAATTCAAGGCAGACAACGCCATCGCCAATGTCAACGAGGCTTGCACCCGGATTCTGCTTTACAATCTTTTTCCGGTCTTTGAGGGAAGGCAGAATAATGATCTTCGGGTTTTCCTTTAGTTTTACATAATTTCTCGTCTCAAAATCAAAGTAAGAAAGGCCGTCTTCCTTTTTTATGTAAAATGATTCAAAGCCTGCATCAAGCATCTCCTCGATCTTTTTGGGAACATGCTTCCCCAGCTTTTTCATCACGGCAACTGCACCGCGAACACCTACTGCATCCCAGGTTTCAAACGGACCGAGCTGGTGGTTGTAACCCCACTTCATGGCATTGTCGATGGCCACGATGTTGTCGCAAATCTCGGGAATACGGTTGGCAGCATAGATAAAATTGTTGCAGAAATACTCACGGGCGAGATCCGCCGCGACATCGGTTCCATCAAATACAGTCTTGATCATCTTAGGGACGTTATCTTCCACTTTTTTCGCC
>JAPLJS010000005.1 GCA_026388545.1 Deltaproteobacteria bacterium | reverse complement strand
GGCTCTCCTACCCGGTAGATTATCCGCCCGCTTTTCGCAAAAGGCAAACTCCCTGTATACAACTGATCCGAATTATTACAACCGACGGGAAATATCCTTTTCCCCGTGTTCAGGGCAAGTTGCGCAATCCCTGTTTTCCCTTCCCCTAACTGGGTTCCCCTGGTACCTTCAGGGAAAATGATAAGATTGAGGCCCTTTTCAAAGAGTGCTACCCTGCTTAATTCCGCCACCTGTTCCATGACGAGATCATAGTAATCGCGAATAAACTCAACGAAGTGATCCCCCAATGAAGTAAGCGCCTCCGATGCCCTTTTGGGATAGGATTCGATACTGTCATACTTGCCGTCAATGATATCTTTCATTGCCCTGTAGACGCTTTTATCGAGTCGATCTTTGAATTTCTTCCTGTAAAATTCCTCGATTAAATACCCCATCGAGGGAACGGGGATGAGATTACACAGGTCAAGGCCTTTTGCAAGCAGGGTGTTCCGGTAATACTTGCCCTTCACCCAGACCGTGCAGTATGAAAAACACTTCATGCTCCTAAGCTTATACTGGAAAGGCCAGTAATTGAAGCGATCTGTGTGATTCATGGCAAAAATCACGTTCTCATCACGGGGAATACGGTCGATATTCTCGATCTGAATGTCCACTTTAGCAAAAATACGGTAATTGGTGTGCAATAAGAACCTCGCCACAATCTCTTGGCCCATGGGCTTGGATACCAATTTGATCTTTTTCAAATAATCCAGATCGACCATTGTTATCTCCTTTTGTCATAAACCCCCGCTCTCTGTTATAAGGTTTTTCACCCTCTCAAGCTCCTGGGGGGTATCAACCTCCACAGAGTCGTACCGTGTCTCCACAACCTTGATTCTGTAGCCATGCTCCATAGCCCTCAGTTGCTCGAGGGCCTCCAGTTTTTCCAGAACTCCTTCCGGAAGGCGGGTAAAGGTTTCGAGAAAGTCCCTCCTATAGGCATATATCCCGTGGTGCTTGTAATATGATACTTCAAGTCCTTTGTCTCGGACGCAAGGGATGGTCGCCCGGGAAAAATAGATGGCAAAATGGTCTTTGTCAAAGACGACCTTTACCGCATTGGGGTGGGTAATCTCCTCTGCTCTCACAATTTTATAGATAAGGGTGGTCATGGGGATGGTCGGGTCATCCAATAACGGTTTTGCAACTTCATCAATCTGAGAAGGTTCAAAGAGGGGCTGATCACCCTGAATATTGACGACAATATCCGTATCCTTGAAATCAAGCTTGGAAAGGGCTTCGGCAATCCGGTCTGTGCCTGACCTGTGTGTCGCCGACGTCATGATGGCATGGCCTCCAAATTTCTGCACGGCGGCAAAGATCCTTTCATCATCCGTGGCCACAGCGGCATAAGAAACTGTTTTTGCCCTCAACACACGTTCATAGACGTGACGGATCAGGGGCCTGCCGCACAGATCAGCGATAGGCTTACCCGGAAAGCGGGTGGAGTCATAGCGGGCAGGTATGATGCAGATGACTTTCATAGGTGTGGGTCTGTCTTCTGTAAGTAATTCGCGACGTAGTCATGAACCGCCGCTTCTAACGGGCGAAACGCAGCCGGGCACGCCGTCGCACGGAGTTTTTCCATTTTCGCCTCGGTAAAATACTGGTATTGATTACGGATCTCCGGCGGCATGTCGAAATACTCAATCCGGGGTTCCAGATTCATGGCTGAAAAGACAGCATGGATCAGGTCATTCCATGTCCGTGCCTGACCGGTTCCTAAATTGAAGATGCCGTTGACTTCAGGATGTTCAAACAACCACCACATGATCTCAACGCAGTCCTTGATATAGACAAAATCGCGCATCTGCCCGCCATCGCTGTATTCATGCTTATAAGACTTGAAGAGCCGGACCTTCCCCGTGTCCCTGATCTGTTCAAAGGCCTTATGAACAATACTTCGCATGTCGCCCTTATGATACTCGTTGGGACCGAAGACATTGAAAAATTTGATCCCGACTACCTTATTCTCTGCTTTGAATCGCAGAGTCCAGAGGTCAAAGAGCTGTTTTGAATACCCGTACATATTAATCGGGCGAAGTGTCGCCGTCGCCGAATTTTCATCGGAAAATCCCTGGGAACCATCCCCATAGGTGGCAGCCGAACTCGCATAGATAAAGCGGACATCTTGCGTGAGGGCCCATTCGGCCAAGCGGCATGTATAGTGGTAATTATTGTCCATCAAATAGTCGGCATTACGCTCCGTCGTGGACGAACATGCCCCCATGTGGAAGATTGCCCGTGGCTTGAATGGCACCTGTTCGCTACAGATCATCCTGAGGAAAACATCTTTGTGAATGTACTCGACGTAACGCCGGTTCACCAGATTTTTCCACTTTTCCGTCTGCCCAAGTTCATCGACAATTAAAATATCGTCGATACCCTCTGCATTGAGTTTCCAGATGAACGCGCTTCCGATAAATCCGGCACCGCCAGTGACGATGATCATACAAGAGTTCCTTTGTTTGCTCCACGAGAGTTTTGGCTTATCTACAGACTTTTTGCCGCTTTCTCAATACCCTCTTTCATTTTTAAAATTTTCTCTTCGGGCATCTTGACCGATATCCCCATCACCAGGGTCCGGCCAAGGATATCCTCCGCCTGGGGAATGTTTTCCCTGCGGTAAGCGACCTTCCCTTTATACGAGGGATCGGTGAATGGATATTGTTTTGAGTTTGCCGTTGACAGAGCCAGAAAATTCTCCCAGTTGGGAACATAGTGCCATAAATTGTTCTTGAAGCAGACCGTATCAACCCCTTCACTTCCCAGGGCTTTCTGAAACTTCGCTGCTGTTCCCTCATCAGGCAGATTGAACGCAAGAAAGGTTGCCGTATCGCCGGCAGGATCAGGAATTTCTCTGAACGTAATACCCTTGACGTTGAGAAGAACATCTTTGATTGCCTGTTTGTTTATCTTTTGGCGAGCGATAATGGTATCAAGCTTCCTCAATTGGGCAAGGCCAAGGGCCCCCTGAAGTTCATTCATCCGGTAGTTAAACCCCAGTATCGTTCGTCCTTCCATGGCCCTGCCGACATTCGGATTATGGTCATGTCCATGGTCATGATACCACTCGGCACGGAGGAATAAATCTTTGTTATCCGTCAGAACCATTCCCCCTTCACCGGTCGTAACTGTCTTATAATAGTCAAAACTGAAGATACCCATATCACCGAATGTCCCCAGCTTTTTCCCGCGATAGCTCCCGCCGCAGCCCTGAGCGTTATCCTCAAGGACGAGAAGGTTGTGCTTCCTGGCAACAGCCATGATTTTGTCGATATGTGCCGGTGCACCGCACATATGTACAGGAATGACGGCCTTCGTGCAGGGGGTGATTTTCCTTTCGATGTCATCCGGATCAAGGTTCAGCGTTGCATCAATATCTGCCATAACCGGAATGGCGCCAACCTCGATGACTGCTTCATACGTGGCGAGAAAGGTGAAGGCCGGACAAATAACCTCGTCTCCCGGCCCCACATCCATGGCCGTAAGGGCTACTTTGAGCGCCGAGGAACCGGAGGTTACACCCAGGGCGTATTTTGCCTGGCAGTATTGTGCAAAAGCCTCTTCAAATTCGCGTACCTTGAAGATTCCTTTTCTCTCCTTATCAAATCCGTATCTCATAAGGACGCCTGTTTCCAGAACATCCATCACCTCTTTTATTTCTTCTTTTCCAATAAGTTCTGCACCGGCCATAATTTCCTCCAAGTATAGTACTAAATTCAATGTCATTGACTTAAGAATATTATCTCTTTCAAGTCCCCCTTTGTAAAGAGGGCTTCAGTGGGATTTTAATTGCATCCCGTTAAATCTCCCCCAACCCCTCTTTAGAAAAGAGGGGGGTCAAAGTGCTTAAGTCAATGACATTGATACTCAATTCTTATTTTAGTATGCCTCTCCATAAATCTCGATGGCATCCTCTATAGTCATTTTACGGGGATTATTCTCCAGAGGCCTCACCACCGTCATGGCAACCTCAGCAAGCTCAGACAGTGCCTCCTCCGGGATGTTCAAATCCTCAAGCGTGGTGTAGACACCGCAATCTTCAATCAGCGATTGTACCGCTTCCACTGCGAAATATGCCGCTTCACGGAGAGGCAGATTATCAATCACCTCTCCCATAACTTCTGCGATGACGGCAAATTTCTCCAGGGCTCCCGGCAGATTGAAAGCCATTACATGGGGCAGCATGATCGTATTGGCAAGCCCGTGCGAGACGCCATATTGCCCTCCAAGAGGATAGGAGAGGGCATGGACGGCGCCGACCCCCGCATTGGCCAGGCCCAAACCCGCATAGAGGCTTCCCAGGAGCATCTGCTCCCTCGCCTCCAGGTTGCTGCCGTCATGGACACAGGTTCGCAGGTTCGCTGCAATCAACCCAATAGCTTCCAGGGAAATCATTTCGCTCATCGGTGAGGCATTAATTGATGTGTAGGATTCTATCGCGTGACACAGGGCATCGATGCCCGTTGAGGCTGTTGAAACGGAAGGGAGAGAGAGCGTAAGCGTCGGATCGAGGAGGGCCAGTTCGGGATAGAGATACGGGCTGTTCATTCCCTCCTTTTTCTTCAAGTTCTGCCGGACAAAAACAGCCGTAAAGGTGACCTCGCTCCCTGTTCCCGCAGTTGTAGGGATCATAATCTTGGGAAGCCCTGGGCCGGGAACCTTATTCAGCCCTAAATAATCCGCTGCACTGCCATTATTGGCTGCCAGAACGGCAATGGCTTTTGCCACATCCATAGCGCTTCCTCCACCAATGCCCACAACAATATCACATTTCCCCTTCCGGGCAGCTTTGGCTCCCTCATCGGCTACCTCCAGCCTTGGTTCGGCCTCGACCTGCCGATCGAAGAAAGTAATCTTGAAACCCTCGTTACCAAGGATATCAGAAACCCTTTCCCTGAGTCCTGTCTTCGCTATGTTTCTATCAAGGACAATCAGAGGACGGCTCGCCTTCAGTTCACGAATATGATCTGCCAACGTCTCTAAGGAACCGTTGCCAAAGACAATTTTTTTTGCCCCGGTAAAGGAAAAGTGCTTTTTCATGATTATACCCCCCATGGAATTTGATTGAGTAATAATTTTCTGTCGATGGAAAGTCAAGTCTTTTTGTTTCTCCCGTACCAGTCTAATTGCCGGCAGATGCCACGGAGGATCTTTACCTCCTTGGAAAAGAGCTTCGTTCTGGCAAGGAAACGGCGGATATGCATCATCCAGTAATCGGGATTTTCAGGTTTGAGAAATCCGATTTTCATTAACAACGCCTTTATTTGCTCATACATCCCTTCGAGTTCCGCCGAGTCGGCCAGACGGGGTGTAAAGGCCTCCAGGGTTTCCGTATGAGCGGTGAAGATCTCATAGCAGAGGATCATAACGGCATGAGAAAGATTAATGGATTTAAGATGTTTTGATGTGGGAATGGTTACCAAAAGATGGCAGAACTGCAAATCATCATTAGATAATCCCGTATCCTCCGGCCCGAAAAGCAGTGCTATTTCATTGTACCGGGATATATCAATCAGACGCTCCGCCATCTCCCGGGGCGAGACAACAGGGCCTCTCCCGGAGCCCCGCCTTGATGTCGCTCCGACGATATAGTGAAACTTTGCCAGGGCTTCATCCAAGCGGTCGAAGTGCTGAATACGATCCACGCTCCCGGCTGCAAAATGGGTAGCCAACTGTTTCATCTCCTCCATAGCAAGGTCTCTATTGCCTACCACAGAGATTTTTTCAATCCCCATATTCCCTGCACACCTTGCTATGGATCCGACATTGCCCGGATATTTCGGCTTATTCAGGACGATGGTTATGTTTTCTGTTTTTGCCCTTACGTGCATCTTCCCTCCCCGCTGCATTCGTATAATCATGGTGGTTGGTATATGTACCATAAAAACAGCAGAGGCCCGTAGGTTATGCTTACGGGCCTCTTTTATTGACTACACGCTCACCCCTAGGTGTGCTGAATTTCGGTAACCGCCTTTTCCAGGACGTCTTTGACAAAGGCGTTTAGGGTTTTTCCTTCATTCAAGGCATTGACTACCAGGCGCTTATGAAGATCGGGATCAAGACGAAGGTTGAAAGACCCTTTGAAAGGCTTTTCAGGTTCAATGCCGTCTTCGGCGCACATATCAAGATAGTCGTTAACGGCATTCTTGAAATCCGTTACAAGCTCGTCAACGGTTTTTCCCTCATAGCTGATATGGGCTTTTTTCAGACCCATGACACGGCCATGGAAGATCATGTCATCGGCATCAAATTGAACGTTGCCGGTATATCCTTTGTGCTGCAATACATTTTTCATGGTGTTACTCCTATATCTCTCAAAAAATCTCTTACCGTGTCCGCAGTGCTTTTCGACACTACCCTTTCAGGGTGCGGAGCATGAACATGCAGGCTGTAACCACGGCATTTAAACCTGACACGCGATCCTCTGCCCTCTTTCATCACAGCGCCTGCAGCAAGGAGAAGCGAAACGGTTTCCTGCCATGTAATATCGGATCGCGTCGGTTTTTCAAAGATCAGCGAAAGGGTTTTCTTTTGTTTCGCGTTCATGGTTTTTATTTACCATAAAGACCGGAAGAAAGCAAACCATAAAATAGTTACATATGCACGAGGTTGGAAATAATTTTTCTAATAATAAAAAATGGGCATGATTAATTCATAACACATTATGGTAATTATTTCTTGGTAAGGTCGCCATTTCTTTGCTTGACATTAATAAACAAAAAGTTTACTATTTAATCATGATTCGATCTTTTCGGTGTAGCGAAACAGAGAAGATTTTTCGTCGGGATTTTTCTCGAAAATTCCCTGGCGATATTCAAGAGCGGGCATTCATGAAACTGAACGCCATTGATGCGGCCATTGAGATTCAGGATTTACGGTTTCCGCCCTCAAATCGGCTGGATGTTTTAAAAGGGAATCGTAAAGGACAATGGAGTATCCGCATTAACAATCAATGGCGAATCTGTTTT
>JAPLJS010000004.1 GCA_026388545.1 Deltaproteobacteria bacterium | reverse complement strand
TCCATCCGTTCCACTATTTTGGCTGTCAAAGAGCGTTTTCTGAGCCCGTGGCGCTGTCTCAGCTACATTTTCGACTCGGCGACTGGAAATATGGCCTGCGCTTCCAGAACCGCCGTGTGACTTTTTACGATGTCGTCAAAGTTGACGCCTTCGTAAAAAGTCGTCATTCCCGCGTAGGCGGGAATCCAGGTAGTGTGTATATATATGAAAATACTGGATTCCCGTTTTCACGAGAATGACAAATTGAGGTAAAATTCGACTTTTTACGGGTTCGTCAAAGTTAAAGAAGACATAATATTTCACTGAGCGTCGGGTGGGGAATGATCCACTTTTTCAATTCCTTCTTCCCCATTCCATTCGCAACAGCCAGACTCATCGAAGCGATCAACTCACCGGCATCGTCACCCGCGATTGTCACACCGATTAACCTGTCTTCGCAAAAGGTCGCCTTCACAAACCCATTCCCTTTAAGATCCGTCCTTGCCATGATATTGGCTGCGTATTCCACCCTCTTTGTTTCCACCTTTAAACCCCGCTCTATTGCCTGTGTTTCGGTTAGTCCGACACGGGCTATGCCTGGATGAGTATAAATGACGGAGGGTACCGCTTCCTCCTTATAACGAATCGGGTGATCTCCCGTGAGATAACCGGCAACGGATTTACCCTGGTGAATCGCCCTGTGCGCAAGCATAATACCCCCGGTAACATCGCCGATGGCGTAAATGCCTTCTCTGTTGGTCATCTGATTCTCATTGACGATGATACCCTTCTGATTATACCCGATACCGCACTGATCCAATTCATCAGTACGCAAAAGCGGCTTTCTGCCGGTACACAGAAGGGTTAAATCAGCTGTTATTTCGAGATCCTGCATATTATGAGTCGCTTTCAAATGCACTCCGTCCGGGGTCTCCCGGAGTGACTCGACGTTTGCCGCTGTGTGAATGGTGATGCCCAGACGGGTCAGTTCCTGCCGTAAGAATTCGGCCGCATCTTTATCCTCAAGAGGAAGGATACGGTCCAGGAGTTCAACGAGGGCAACTTTGACACCCAATTCGGCAAGAAACGTCGCAAATTCCACACCGATAACACTTCCCCCGACAATGATAACCGACTCCGGCAGCGTCTCCAACGCAAGAAAACCATCGGATGTTAAAATGCGGCAGGAAGGTTTGATGTGCGGTGGAAGCAGCGGCTCCGATCCCCAGGCAATAATGATAGTATCTGCAATCAGGCGCTTCACTGCACCCTCCGGCAATAGTAATTCCACCTCTCGCGGGGCAATAAGTCTTCCCTCGCCGGATTTCATGTCAACTCCGGCATCCTTTAAAGATTTCTGTACACCCAGGGACGATGTAGTAACCATCTGCCGCTGATGACGCTTCATTGCGGCATAATCAAATGAAGCTTCCCCCGGAGAAATACCAAGGCGCTTCAGTTTCTTGAGGTTTGCGTATTGTTTGCTGCAAGCCAGCAGTGCTTTTGTAGGAATACAGCCCCGGTTGCTGCATGTTCCTCCCCACTGGCTCTTCTCAATAACGGCAACCCCGGCTCCCCCTTTGGCGGCATGTTCAGCCGCCGCATGACCGCCGGGGCCGGCGCCGATAACAATAAGATTATATTTATCAGACATCATAACACCTTATAGATTCGATTTTACAGGATTTCAGCCGCATGGTAGGAACTGCGGACCAGGGGGCCGGCTTCAACATGCTTCAGCCCCATTTCATACGCCATCCCCTTGATCACTTCAAATTCATCAGGGTGGTAATATTTCATGACGGGCCAGTGATCGCGCGTCGGTTGTTGATACTGGCCAACAGTTACCCTTTCACAGTAAACCGATGCCAGGTCATGAAGCAGCGCCAGAATATCTCCCCAGTCCTCTCCAAAACCTACCATGAACCCCGATTTGGTGATAATATTTTCTTCACCATATTGATGCGCCCGACGGAGCAATTCCAGAGACACATGATAATTCCCCTGGGGTCGAAGATCCCTGAAAAAAGCAGGAACGACTTCCACATTATGGTTAATCACATGGGGCCGGGCGTCGATTACACATCCCAGGGCGTCCCAGTTGCCCTGCAGGTCCGGGATAAGGACTTCTACCCTGCATCCCGGCACTTCCCGATATAACTTCTTTACACATCGGGCAAATATATCCGCTCCTCCATCGGGAAGATCATCCCGCGTAACTGAAGTAATGACAATATACTGAAGTCCCAGTTCTTTGACCGCCCTGGCGAGCCGTTCCGGTTCACTTTCATTCACATCTTCGGGAGTGCCGTGCTGAACATTGCAGTAGAGGCAGTTGCGGGTGCAGATATTCCCCAGAATCAAAAAAGTGGCCGTCCCGGAGTGAAAACATTCGGTCATGTTGGGACAATGTGCCTCTTGACAGATGGAGTGGAGGTGAAAATGAGACAGAATCCCCTTCACATGATTGAATTCACGCGAAGCCGGGAGTTTTACCTTCAACCATTCAGGTTTCCTTTTGATCTGCATTTCCGCCTTGAACCTGCTTCTTTGCCTTAACGATACCGAAAATACCGAACAGGACAAGGAGTCCTCCCATGATGAGCCTGGGGAAGACATCTTCAGTCTGTCCGGTAAAGTGATATTGCATTGCTGCCTGCACGAGATTTACAAGGCCGAAAAAAACAAAAATGCCGGGGAAGACATAGCCGATCAGCTTGCGGGCATCACCGGGAAGGCCGGGGAGTTTTTGCGCCTGCCTCGGAGGGGGTATCCGGGCAGTCCTTCTCGGCTCAAGCGACGCCGGCTTATCGCTCAATACATCCTTTTCCTTACCTGCAAGAGCCCAGATGATCCTGTCTCTTTCTTTAGGATCTTTGATTTCTTTCAGTTTTTTAATGACTTTATTCCTGTCCATTTCTTTCTTCCTTCCGGATTACCTTCATTTACACCGTGTCCCTTATCTTCGTTTTTCCCCAGCATACATCAGGTTCCCTGGCCGCCTTGACATCATCCAAACGCCTCACAGGTGTGGTAAGAGGAGCTGACTTGACCAGATCCGGATTTTCCTTTGCCTCCCTGGCGATGATGATCATGGTGTCGCAGAAGGCATCCAGGGTTTCCTTGCTTTCCGTCTCGTTCGGCTCGATCATAATGGCCTCGGGGACAATCATCGGAAAGTATATGGTTGGCGGATGATAGCCATAGTCCAGGAGACGCTTGGCAATATCCGTGGTATGGACACCGCTTTCCTTGACCTGCCGCCTTCCGGAAAAGACGCACTCATGCATACAGATCCGGTCATAGGCGAGATCATAATACGGCTTTAACCGTTCTTTCACGTAGTTGGCATTCAGGACGGCGATTTCACTTGCCCTCTTCAAACCATCCGGCCCGAGAGACCGGATATAGGTGTACGCCTTTACCATTACGTTAAAATTGCCGTAGAAGGACCTAACCCGTCCGATGCTATCCGGACAGTCGTAATCCCAGTCATAGGTGTTCCCCTTTTTAATAACACGGGGCACCGGGAGATACGGAAGCAGGTCTTTTCCGACTCCCACCGGCCCGCTTCCGGGGCCGCCGCAGCCGTGCGGGGTCGAGAACGTCTTGTGGAGATTGAGCTGGATCACATCAAAGCCTAAATCCCCCGGTTTCGTCATCCCCATAAATGCGTTGGCATTGGCTCCATCGCAGTAGAGAAACCCTCCTTTGGCATGAACAATCCCGGCAACCTGTTCGATATTCCGCTCAAAGAGCCCCAGGGTATTGGGATTCGTAAGCATAAGACCGGCAACATTCTCTGTCATCAGTTCACGCAGGTGATCGATATCCACGCCGCCCTCGGCATTGGAGCGCACCGTGACTACCTGGTATCCGCAGAGGGCGCCGGAGGCGGGATTGGTTCCGTGGGCCGCATCGGGGATTAGTATGTGCGTCCGCTTTTCACCTTTTTTTTCAAAGAATTTCTTGATGACCATAACACCGGTAAGTTCGCCGTGGGCTCCCGCGGCGGGCTGGAGGGAAAAGTCGGCCATACCGAAGATTTCACTGAGATATTGCCGCAGTTCATA
The DNA here is from genome assembly GCA_026388545.1 of Deltaproteobacteria bacterium. NCBI lineage: Bacteria > Pseudomonadati > Myxococcota > Myxococcia > Deltaproteobacteria bacterium. The sequence continues at coordinate 4,020 of JAPLJS010000004.1, read as the reverse complement.
CATGAGCTGCAACGATCCCTGTGAAAATTCAATCGGTGCGTATGGGTGGAGCGCCGTAAAACCGGGAAGTTTTGCCGCCTCCTCGTTTACTTTGGGATTGTATTTCATGGTGCAGGACCCCAGGGGATAGAATCCCACATCGACACCGAAATTCCGTTTTGATAACTGCGTATAATGCCGGATCAGGTCCACCTCCGCCACCTCGGGAAGATCCACATCATCATTGAGCAGGCTCTTATTGATAATACTGTCAACAGCCACCTCCGGCACATCACATTTCGGAACACTCGATGCCATTCTCCCCACCCGGCTTTTTTCAAATATCAGTTCCATGAGTTCCCTCCAGTTCATCGATATTTTTAAGCAAAGAACGAAACAACCCTGTCGATATCGTCTTTCGTAAGCATTTCCGTGGCGCAGAAAAGAAGGGTGTTTTTCAGATCGGGATAATCTTTTTCGATCTCATAACCTCCAATGATGCCTTCGGCCTGCAGTTTCCGATTGACTGCCTTCGGATCGGGACAGCGAATAACGAATTCGTTATAAACAGGAGCAGGGAAGACGACCTCCCATCCGTTGAGTTCGGAGAGCCTCTGCTTCAGATACTGTGCCTTCCGGATGTTGAGTTCTGCCAGTTTCTTGAGGTTTTTACCCAGACTGACAAGGTAAACCGCGGCAGCCAGGGCGCAGAGGGCTTCATTGGAACAGATGTTTGATGTAGCCTTTTCCCGTCTGATGTGCTGCTCCCTTGTCTGGAGGGTGAGGACGAAGCCACGTTTGCCTTCTTTGTCCACCGTTGCTCCGGCGAGCCTGCCGGGTATCTTCCTCAGGAATTTATCGGTGCTCGCAAAAATCCCCAGATAGGGACCTCCGTAGTTCATCGGGTTTCCAAAGCTCTGCCCTTCTCCGACGACAAAATCGGCGCCCATAACACCTGCCGGTTTGAGAATACCCAAAGATGTCGCTTCCGTAAATCCTGAGACAAGAAGCGCTCCCTTCGCGTGCACTGCGGACTCAATCGAGGCAACATCCTCAATGATTCCAAAAAAATTAGGACTCTGTATCAGAACCGCCGCGGTTCGCTCATCCACCGCCTGCAACAAAGCATCCCGATCAAGCTGACCGGATTTACCGTACGGAGTTTCAACCACCTCGTATCCGTTTGCCCAGGCATACGTAGCGACCACCTGCCGGTACTCGGGATGGACGGATCGGACGATGACGATTTTCGTTCTGTTCAGTGTTTTGGCGGCCAGTACGGCGGCCTCGGCCATGGCTGATGCGCCGTCATACATGGATGCGTTGGCAACCTGCATGCCCGTGAGTTTTGCAATCATCGTCTGGTATTCATATATTGCCTGGAGGATTCCCTGGCTGATCTCCGCCTGATAGGGGGTATATGCCGTATAAAACTCGGATCGGGAAATGACATGCCCCACAACGGCAGGGATATAGTGATGGTAAACGCCCGCCCCCATCAGGGTGATCGGGGGAATTACGTTTCGGGAACCGATACCCTTCATCAGGGCGGATACTTCCTGCTCGGAAAGGCCGGGAGGCAGGTCAAGGAGCCTCTTGAATTTGTATTTTTCGGGAATATCGGTAAAAAGCTCGTCAACCGTCCTGACGCCGATAATCTCCATGATCTTCCTTTGATCTTCCGGAGTATGGGGAACGTAATCCATAATGCATACCTTTCTCTTCTATGAGGTAACAAGGTAATTTGTTATTGAGATATTGTCAGTCCGACGTAATCTCCTTATAAGTTTCCCCTCCCCTGGTGGGAGGGGATTAAGGGGAGGGGGCAATGAATCGGATTTTCACCCTCACCCTGACCCTCTCCCATCAAGGGAGAGGGAATGAGGGATCAGTGTTTCTCCTCTTTGATCATCTCCGAGTAGCCGGCGGCATCCATGAGGTTATTCAATTCAGCCGGATTATCCATCTTTAGTTTGGCGATCCAGCCTTCTCCAAAGGCGTCCTGATTGACAATTTCGGGATGTCCCTCCAGAGCCTGATTGATTTCAATGACCTCTCCGCTCACCGGTGCATACACATCAGAAACGGACTTAACCGATTCTACGACCGCTAATTGGTCCATCTGCTTGACTTTTTTCCCAATTGCCGGAAGCTCTACAAAGACGATGTCGGTAAGTAATTCCTGGGCATGATCGGTTATGCCCATCGTAATCGTTCCATCTCCGTTATCTTTTGCCCATTCATGTTCTTTCGTGTACTTTCTGTCTGTTGGATTTGGTTTTGACATTCTTCCCTCCCTTTAATACATTCTATTTCTTCCTTTTATAAAACGGCAACCCAACGATGCGTGCTTTTGCAAGGTGATCCCGGATCTGGATTAAAATCTCCGTACCCGGCTTATTGTACGATATGGGCACAAAGGCAAGACCCACCGCCTTCTGCAAGGTAGGAGTAAACGTCCCCGATGTCACTGCCCCAATCTCACCTCCATCGTTGAATACCTTATACCCATGTCTGGCAATTCCTCTTTCCATCATCTCGAAGCCGACCAGTTTTCTGGTCAAGCCATTTTCTTTCAATTTTCTGAGAGCAGCACTCCCGACAAAGTCCTTCTCCAGGTTTGTTACCCATCCATAGACGACCTCTAAAGGGGTTACCGTCTCATCCATATCATTTCCGTATAACATCATGCCGGCCTCTAGACGAAGCGTATCCCTGGCGCCCAGTCCGGCTGGTTTCAATCCGAAGTCTTTACCGATTTCCAGGAGTTTATCCCAGATTTCTCCAATATTCCGGCTGTCCGCGTAGATCTCAAACCCATCCTCCCCTGTATAACCGCTGCGTGACACCAGGGCAGGAATATTCATGACCTTCGTGTTTATGGCATGATAGTATTGCAAAGGGACCAGGTCGGCCGCTGTAATATTCTGAAGAATCGCCTGCGACAGGGGACCCTGTATATCGATTTTACCTGTTTGATCGCTGATATCGGTAACCTGAACATCGGAAAAACCTTTACTTTTTCTTTGTGTCTCAATCCATGAGAAATCCTTGTCCTTCGTACCGGCATTCGTCACAACAAGATAATTCTCCAGGCCGAGTCGATAAACAGTCACATCATCGATGATACCGCCATGTTCATTCGTCATGACGCCGAGTTTGATCTGCCCGATGTCCTGTCCCTCTAAATTCCTGCTCAATACCCATTGCAGCAGATCGAAAGCCTGAGGCCCTTTGACTTCAAACTCTCCCATATGGCAGATGTCAAATAATCCCGCTTTCGTTCTGGTTGCCTGGTGCTCTTCAATGACATTTCTGTATTGAACCGGCATTGCCCAACCGCCGAAATCAATAATTTTCCCGCCCAGTGCGAGGTGACGATCATAGAGTGGAGTTTTTTTCATTGACGGTTCTCCTCTGAGATATGAACAGAATTACATTTTGCAAGCCCTGTCCATCAAGCCGGCTTAACGAAAGAACCTGTTTCCGATTTAGAACCAGTACGTATAAACGAGGAACCTGATTATGAGAAAAATGTTACGAAGAAAAAATGTTTGTTTTTTGAAAGCCTTAGACCCTGCAACGAAACTCCTGCTGTTTTTGCAGATTGCTCATTTTAATTCATGAGGACTCTCTGCTAACAAGGGCAAAAGATCACTTTACCCCTGTGCTGCACGGTTCGTTTAGCGGTAGGAAAAGTAACATAGCCTCTATGATATTTCAAGACATAAAAATTCTCGCCTGCTTTTATGATCGGCTTACTCTTTTCGTCTCTCTTGCTCTATCGTGAAGAAGGACCGAGGATGTGAAAATATTAAATATTTCGGGAAATCCCGTCACCGGTATCTGTCTTTATTTTGGTTTATCCGGTTGATGTATACTTCCGTCGTCAGTAAAACGTGACGACATCGTAAAAAGTCACACGGCGGTTCTGGAAGCGCAGGCCATATTTCCAGTCGCCGAGTCGAAAATGTAGCTGAGACAGCGCCACGGGCTCAGAAAACGCTCTTTGACAGCCAAAATAGTGGAACGGATGGAGGA
>JAPLJS010000003.1 GCA_026388545.1 Deltaproteobacteria bacterium | reverse complement strand
AAAAGCCTGCGTCTTTTGGGCCCCAGGTAGTCCCAGGGGTCAAAAAGGTAGGGCGTTTTGTGATCGCGGACATGAATCATGGCATCAGCACCTATGTCTTTAATATTTAACATGATTCATACCATTTTCGGGAAACAGTGTAAAGACAAATATGCACAAATGTTAAATTATTTTAACGCCTTACACTAAGAATGACTTTTTACGATGTCGTCAATAATGATTAGCGCTTGAAAGCTGCGAAAGGCAGCTTTCCAAGACGATCATGTTTTTTCATATCGTGAATGACTCTTCAGCTATTTCAATGGGCGTCCTGTCTCCGATCTTTATCGCTTCGCACCTGGCCTTGACGGTGGTCAGAATATTCAGTGCAAAGAATTTGGCAGCGGCAATCTTCCCGTTATAGAATGCAACATCCTTGTTTTCACGGATCAGTGCCCGCTGTTTTGCCTTTGATCCTTTTGCGTCCTTCTCCGTGTAGATGGCATTCACCTTTTCATTCGCTATCGTGGCCGCCTGCATTAACAGTGATCCGACGGCAATGTCGCCAAAAAGCTCGAGGTATGGAGTTGCGTTGAGGACGGGGATCAAAAAGCTGGCGCCGCGGCTCAGCCGGTAAAAATGCGTTGTCAGATCGGACACGGCTTTCAGGGCCTCTTCCAGGTAGTTGCACGGTACGGTAAGATCCTCAAACCCCTTACTCTTTGTTATGATGCTGTATATTTCGCTATACAGGCTCATCATAAATTCGCCTCTTCTCTGCGCCAGTTTCCTGCCGACGAGATCAAGGGCCTGAACACCGTTTGTTCCCTCGTAGATGGTTGTTATTTTGCAGTCTCTTAAATACTGTTCAACGGGATATTCGGAACAATATCCGTATCCGCCGTACACATCGATGGCTTTTGAACAGATCAGCATGGCCTTATCCGAGGAATAAGCCTTGCAAATCGGGATCAAAAGCTCCGCCATTCCATTCCATTTTGCTTTATCTATCTTGGTTGCTGAAACAGCCGCCATGTCAAAGCAGTAGGCGGTATAATAAAGCAACGCCCTGATTCCTTCCACATGCGCCTTCATCCAGAGAAGCGTCCTTTTGATGTCGGGATGTTGGATAATAGGTACGGGCTTTGCATCGGGGTTTTTCATGTCCCATATGGCGACGCCCTGAATCCTTTCCTTGGCATAGGCGACCGCATGTTCATACGCCGCCGTCGCAACGCCGAGCGCCTGCACACCGACCTCAAGCCTGGCGTCATTCATCATCTGGAACATGATCGCCATCCCGGATCGCTCTTTTCCGAGGAGTTCTCCGATGCATTTGCCCTCGTCGCCGAAATTGAGGGTGCAGGTGGCGGAACCCTTGATCCCCATTTTATGTTCGATATTTCCGGTACGCACATCATTGAATTCACCCAGGCTGCCGTCATCGTTTACCCGGTATTTGGGAACGAGAAAAATGGAGATGCCCCTCGTTCCCGGAGGATCTCCTTCGATTCTGGCAAGAACGGGATGGATGATATTCGGGCAAAGGTCATGGTCTCCGCCGGAGATAAATATCTTTGTTCCCGTAATACTGTATGTTCCGTCGGGTAATTTTTTCGCCCTCGTTTTCAGGGCGCCCACATCGGTCCCTGCGCTGGGCTCCGTAAGGCACATGGTACCCCCCCATTCGCCGGAAAACATTCTGTGCATGTATTTATTCTTTTGTTCTTCCGCTCCGTGACATTCAATAAGTGTGGCGGCGCCGCAGGTCAGCATGGGATACATGATGAAGGGATAGTTGGCGGCCTGAAAAAGCTCAAAGCACGCAGTGAAAACACTTACCGGCATTCCCTGCCCCCCTACCTCGGGATCTTTCGTGGAGCATTGCCAGCCTGCTTCAATAAACTTCCTGTATGCCTCGTGGAAACTTTTCGGCACGGAAACTTTTCCGTCCGCAAATGTGCATCCTTCCCTGTCCCCATCAACATAGGTCGGGAGGATCACTTCCAGGGCCATCTTTTCCGCTTCCGTCAGCATCATATCTACGGTTTCTTTGGAATAATCCGCATACTTACCGCTTTTGAAAAGATTTTCTAAACCGAGCTGCTCGTAAAGGACAAATTGCTGATCTCTCGTGTTTACCAACAAGTTACTCATAATGACCTCCTTATAAAAACTCGTAGATGAATTAATGTGATAAATTTCATAAAAATACAAAACCCCGTGTTCTTTTTCAGAAACGGGGTTTCAGTAATCAGTCCATCGTACCCTCATAGGGGGTTAAAGAATTTATGAATTTATATTTCTGACATCACATGCAATGTTTTTTTACTATCATGAATTACTGAAGAAATCTACTGTGAAAAGGGAAAACGAATGGTTAAGGTCTTCTTCCGATAATTGGTATCGGAATCCGAATGCAGAGGCTGCTTTTAACAATCAGCAGCATGAGGCCTTTTTCTGTTTCCCGGTTTGCTCACATGGTTCTATGGTACAGCAGCAGGAAGAGGGATCTCGCCCCAGTATGCTGTTGATAACGGCGGCGGCGCAGCCTACTCCTGCCTGTACAGAAACTGCTTCCGTTGGGCAATTCCGGCTGCATGCTCCACATTCCATGCAGGCATCCCTGTCCTGTATCCACGCACGTTCTGAACCGTTCATGCCGATGACGGCATGGGGGCAGACATCGATGCACATGCCGCAACCGATACATTTTTCCTCATTGAGACTCAGCGTTACTACATCCTTCAGATAGAGCATTCTTTCCATTTAAAAACTCCTATGCGATCAATCGTGACACCAGCCAGAGACCAAGTCCGGAAAGACCGGTTCCAATCTCCAGGGGCAGGGCCATGCGCATCTCTTTTTTAACTCCGGAAAGAGATGTGTATGTCGAAGCGCCGGTAAAATTCATCGCAAGATATGCGGTTAAAGCCGGAACCAGTAAAAGCCATGCCAGTGCTTCGAACCTGCCCGGCCAGAAGGTAAGGTCAGGATTCCTTATCATTAAGAGACCCAGAGCAGTGACCACGCCAACGATACAACCCTTGAGCGAGAAAGCTCTTCCGGGAAGAACAGGGAGCAGGATCGGTGTCAGGACAGCGCCTGCCAGGATAGCCATCAACAGGGCAACAACGGCAAAAAGACCGTAATTCATGGTGTTGGTCCAGTATTCGGCCGGTCCTCCAACACCGCCCAGAAGGAAGAACGCAAAAAGAATCAGCAGGCTCGCCTTGAATGCCGCCACAAGCTCTATCGGGATTAAGACAACCCGCTCCCGCAGTGTGAAGGTTTTTAATCTCATCCCCGGTGTTGCTTTGAGACCGGCCTCCAAATAGGCGGGCAGATCTAAGGCCCGGATGGGTCCGTAATGAACCCTGAAACCGGTAAATTTCTTCACCTGGTGGGCGGCAATACCGGGGCCGGATAGTTGGGGGAGAATGAGTTCCCTGTGGGAAACGACTTTGGTCAAGCCGCTTGACGTGATTCGACGCACCAGTTCCTCTGTCCCAAATGTCCCTTTGCCGGCGGCGCACCATACGTTGATCCCATCCGTATCAAGTACAAGCAGCCAGGCATCCCTACCGGGAAGGGCTTCACGGAGCCGGTCAAAGCTCATTTTGTAATTTGCCGTCACCAGCACATTTGACTGATTGTCTGGGTTCCCGAGGGCGTAAAGGCCGGGCTGGACGGTATAATCCATACGGCCGACCCCCCAGCGGGCTTTAACGGTTCCCCAGTGATCCTGCCATGTTAAGGCAGAGGAGACCTGCGGCGCCAGTCCGATCGGTGTTTCGACAGAACCTACGACAAAGGGCTGTTCAAGGCTGGGCAGTCTTACCTGATCCTCGCATGTCTGCGGCCATTCATTTATCATGGGTAAAACAGGCAGTTCCCTTCCCATATCGTTGTTGCCCGGTTCGCTTTTTCTGACGTTACAACAAGGTTGACTCACTGCTTTGCTCCTTATAAAACACGGCGTCCTGCCGGCAGTATCGAACCGCCTGGCAGAGATCCGATATCAGCAAAAGAATTTCAGAATGGTTCGGGTTGATCTCCTTGTTCATGGTTGTATGAAACAACTATATTTTGTTTTGTCAACATTTTTTCTCGATTTATTATAAAATCTTCTGATACTATTCAAATGTCAATGTCATTGACTTAAGCACTTTGACCCCCCTCTTTTCTAAAGAGGGGTTGGGGGAGATTTTACGGAATGCAATTAAAATCCCCCTGAATCCCCCTTTACAAAGGGGGACTTGAATAAAGATAATATTCTTAAGTCAATGACATTGATTCAAATGTAATGAACTCGTAAAAAGTCAAAAACCATGTCACTCCCGCGGAGGCGGGAATGACCATAATGAAGCAGGCTTCGGGGAATTAATCCCATAAAGATTTAAAAGGAATTTATTTGATATGCGCATCACAATTCTTTCAGAAAATTATACGCCGTTTTCATTAAAGCTTAGAGGGGAACATGGATTTTCTGTTTTAATCGAAAAGGACAACATGCAGGTTCTTTATGACACCGGACGCTTCGGTATTTGAATTTTAGCCTTTTATTTTTTACATATAAATTGGTATTGAACAAAGGTGGCACAATGGACGGCCCCCCGTTGTTAAAGAAATTACGCGAAGGTAAAGGAGCAGCAATGAAATTCACAGATGACATTTATGTGTATGAATGGACTAATTATTATGACAACAATTGCAATAGCTTCTACATCGGCGGTAGCGTAAAGGCCCTCGTAGATCCCGGTTTGAAGTCATATCTGCCCGATCTCCTGGAAAGCATGGAACAGGACGGGATTGCGAGAAACGATATCCGATACATCATCAACACCCATTCCCACCCTGACCACTTCGAGGGATCTGTACTGTTCAATGATTCCGACGTGAAAATAGCCCTCCACGAAGATGAGATCGCGTTCATGGATGGCGCGGGAGCTGGTTTGTATCACCTGTTCGGCTTGAATCCTCCCGAAGTCAAAATCGATCTGATCCTGAAAGAAGGAGAGATTTCCCTGGGAGATGAAACTTTTCAGATCCTCCATATCCCCGGACATTCACCCGGCTCCATAGGGTTATACTGGCCTGCCAAAAAGGTCCTCTTTCCGGGGGATGTGATATTCAGCCAGAATGTGGGAAGGACGGATTTTCCCGGAGGGAGCAGTGCCCTTCTGAAAAAAAGTATCAGGGCCCTTGCCGATCTTGAAGTAGAGACTCTCTTGCCCGGTCACATGGGAATCGTGGATGGCGCCGATCAGGTAAAATCGAATTTCCGGATGGTAATACAGAACGTCTTCCCTTGCATATAGTGCGTATGGCTATAGAAATAACAACTTCCACTATTTCTTTTTCCACATCCGGTGACACCGATATTATCGACATGACCCGCCAGGTGTCGGAAAAAGTTGTAACGTCGGGTATAGAGGAAGGGTATGTCCATCTTTTTGTTCCCGGTTCAACAGCATCGATAACGACGATTGAATATGAACGTGGCGCTGTCAGCGATCTGAAAGAGGCGATAGAGCGACTCGCGCCGGAAAGCATATATTACCGGCACAATGAACGATGGGGTGATGGGAACGGGCACGCCCATGTAAGAGCGTCCCTGCTTGGCCCATCCCTCACCATCCCTGTGATCAACGGGCGTCTTGCACTGGGAACATGGCAACAGGTTGTTTTTATTGATTTCGACAACCACCCGAGAGAACGACAGGTCATAATGCAACTTGCCGGGAAGAAAAAACAGTCCGTATGACACACTGGCTGTCTTTGACAGAATGAGAGCGGTTTGGATCCATGAATGAAACTCCTCAATCGTTTAGATCAAAAATGGGTCTTCTCCTCCTTGTAACCGGCATCTTCTTTCTCAACTTTCTTGCCAGAATACTCCCCGCTCCCTTGATGCCGACCATTGAATACGATCTCGGACTGGATCATGCGGGGGCAGGCAGTTTCTTTCTGTTGATTTCCCTTGGTTACTGTACCTCACTTGTGGGATCCGGATATCTGTCCCGGTGGCTTACTCATAGAAAAACGATAGCTTTGTCTTCCGTTGCCATAGGTGCTGCACTTCTCACCATGGCTGCCGGTAATACCCACTGGGCAATCAATCTGGGATTGGTTTTTCTGGGCTTAGCCGCCGGGGCTTACCTGCCTTCAGGGATTACCGTTATTACTTCTTCAATAAAAGCCGGTAACTGGGGGAAGGCTATTGCCGTTCATGAAATGGCCCCCTCCATTGCCTACATTGTTGCGCCCCTCATATCTGAGTTTCTCCTCCAATGGTATACATGGCAAGGGGTTCTCGCAGCCATAGGAGCGGCATCGATTCTTTTAGGGCTGCTCTTTTTTCGCCTGGGCAGGGGCGGGGATTTTAAAGGCGAGCCGCCCAATTTCGGAAATGTTAACGCGCTCATGAAGCAGCCGTCATTCTGGATCATGGCAATTTTTTTCAGCGTCGGCATAGCTACAAGTATGGGTGTATTCAGTATGCTTCCCCTTTACCTGGTCGCTGAAAGAGGGTTCGAAAGAAGCTACGCGAACACCATTCTCGGATTATCGAGAATTCCTGCCATAATCATGGCTCTTTTTGCGGGATGGGTATCGGACCGTTTAGGGCCGAAAAAGACAATGAAAATCGTCCTTACATTTAACGGTATCATGACGATTCTTTTGGGAATTGTGCCGGGCGACTGGGTATTGCTCATGGTTTTTCTCCAGCCGATGCTGTCTAACTGTTTCTTCCCGGCCGGATTTACCATGCTGTCAGGCATCAGTCCCCCAAATGCACGGAATGTCGCTATATCAATAACCATCTTTTTTGCTTATCTGGCCGGAGCGGGACTGATTCCGGCAGGTATGGGCATCCTGGGTGACGCGGGACATTTCGGCCTGGCCATTGCATTAGTCGGCGGACTGATCCTTATCAGCGTTGTTCTTTTCCAATTCCTAAAGTATAATGAAAACCAAAATTCATAGAAGTCTTCTCACTCTTAAACCCAGTCTATTTCCTGTCCATCGCAGGTCCATCATGCCTCCGCTAAAAACCACTCGTCGCTACGAACTATATTGAGAAGACGGAGAAAACGGCACAGATTTATTATCAGTGCTGTTCGCTTTATGTACCGGCGAAGAATCAGAGAATGCTTTCACAAACGATACCTTTTTCCTGTAAACGATAAGCATGGTCAAAGATAGGATATCCAAGCTTTAAATATAAGCGATGCCCCCTGTCATTGGATATGTTCATTTATTAAAAAGAGAAACATGCAAGGTTTGGGTATTTCATTTCCGAGCCCAAGCTAAATGAGCATATCTTCCTGAAGTAAAGCACATGGTGATTTTGGCAGGTATAAATCCTTTCAATTGGTAATGAATGACAAACACCTCTATCGGAACCCTGAATATTCCTGGGACGAATACATCCAGGCATGATGCCTCATGTATCCTGAACGTGCCGGAGACGTCTGTCTAAATTGTGCCAGAAAATGGCCAAGAGATGGCGAAACTGTCAAAAATCGGACCGCTCTGACGGAAGGTTGGCCGCCTCGGCACATTACTTTCATGATCAAAAGAATCCCCCACCATATCTTGTGGTCATTATTTCATTGACACACAAGGCCGTTTTTCTACTCCATCCACAAAAAAGGTAGTTCTTATCAATCAATTCCGTCGGCGGGTATTCTCACCTCGACTGCGTGTTCCTGATGATCGTCCACCAGGGGAATCGTCTGCTCCCGTTGCACGACCCCGTCAACGGTCACACTCCCCTCATCTTCGCCCGCGTGTCCCTGCACGACCTTTATATGGTAGATGGTCTCCCGGTATCGGTAGTGCACCGTGAAGCCCTCCCAATCGGCAGGGAGACAGGGCTCGACATGCAGTTTGTCTACTTCGAGTCTCAGCCCCAGGAGTGATTCCACGATCAGCCGGTACATCCATCCGGCTGATCCCGTGTACCACGTCCATCCGCCACGACCCATGTGGGGCGGGACTGCATAGACGTCAGCCGCGACAACGTAGGGCTCCACTTTGTACGTTCCAATCCCTTTAGCTGATCCCCCATGATTCACAGGGTTGATCATGGTAAGGAGTTCCCACGCCCGTCTGCTGTCACCCATGACAGCGAAGGCCATGGCGGCCCAGATGGCCCCATGTGTGTACTGCCCGCCATTTTCCCGAACCCCGGGAACGTACCCCTTGACATAACCGGGATTTAAATCCGACTTGTCGAAGGGCGGGTCAAGAAGCTGGATCAACGCGTGGTCCCTGCGCACGAGGTGCTTATCCACTGCGTCCATTGCCATGCGTGAGCGCGTGGCGCCCCCTGCCCCGGACAGGACAGACCAGCTTTGCGCGATGGAATCGATCCGGCATTCGGGATTGCCCGCTGAACCGAGGGGCGTTCCGTCATCGAAGAAAGCCCGGAGGTACCACTCACCATCCCAGCCATTCTCCTCGATGTTCCGACTCAGCGTGCCTGCTTCTCTCTCACAACGTTCGGCGAAGAGCAGGTCCCCATGCATGCGCGCGACCTCAATGAACCTCATGAGTACTTCATAGAGGAAGAATGCGAGCCAGACGCTTTCGCCTTTCCCCTCTGCGCCCACCATGTTCATGCCGTCGTTCCAGTCGCCGGAGCCCATGAGCGGCAATCCGTGCTCGCCATAGTTGAGACCTCTCTGGATGGCTCTTACACAGTGTTCATACAAACTGGCCGCTTCTTGAGACCGGCCGGGCAGATCGTAATAGGAATCCTCATTCTCGTTTATCGGGCGGCCCTGAAGGAAGTGGATGGTCTCATACAATACACCGTAATCCCCGGTGCTCCGGACGTAGCGGCACATCGCCAACGGCAGCCAGAGGTAATCGTCGGAACAGTGTGTGCGCACGCCACGGCCTTGAGGAGAATGCCACCAGTGCTGTACATCTCCCTCGGGGAACTGACGGCCTGCGGCAAGAAGGAGGTGCTCACGCACGAGGCGCGGCTCGGTGTGGATGAGCGCCATTACATCCTGCAACTGATCGCGAAAACCGAAGGCGCCCCCGGATTGGTAGTAGCCGCTGCGCGCCCACAGGCGGCATGCCAGCGTTTGGTACAAGAGCCAGCCGTTGGTCAACATGTTGAGGGACTGGTCGGGTGTTTCCACGTTCACTGCACCGAGCGTGTGCTGCCAGTATTGCCAGACCGTTTCGAGCGCGCCACGCGCGGCGGCAGATCCCCGGAAGCGACGCACCAGGTTGCCGGCGTCGTCGGTATCCTGGCCTGCACCCAAGGTGAAGACGATCTCGCGCTC
>JAPLJS010000002.1 GCA_026388545.1 Deltaproteobacteria bacterium | reverse complement strand
AGAGATGAAGGTGCCGTCGAACTTGCTTGAACACCTGACCGGTCGTATTGTTGATTCCCTGGTTCTTAAATTCAGTGCCATTAAAACAGTAACAGTGAAAGTAACCAAGCTGAATCCCCCGCTGGGTGGCAAAACCGAAGGAGTCAGTGTGGTAATAACAAAGGATAGATATGAAAGGTAGCACCGAAAAAAAATGCCCGAAGTGCGGGAAATCGTTTACCTGTTACAGCGAACGGGATTGCTGGTGTGAAAAGGTAAGGATCCATAAGAAGGAGATGCTGGAGATCCTGCAGAAATACAACGATTGTTTATGTCCGGAATGCCTGAAAGAATATGCGGAGAAATAGGAGACAATTAACAATTAACAATGAAAATCATACAACAGACTAGAGATAATTCCAATAATTATATATCACTGCCGGATGAATGCGGGTGAAGCAAACTCTTGAATTTGAAATACAAAATAATTTTCTAACTTTGCGAACCTTCAAAGGGTCTCCTGGCCGGGAGGTTAGTCCCGATGGATCTGGAAAACCAAGTAGGGCTGCGAGATTGAAAATAACATAATGGTCTCTTGGCCGAGAGGTTAGGCAGCGGTCTGCAAAACCGCGTAGGGCGGTTCGATTCCGCCAGAGACCTCAACCCAACACAGACCCCTTGTCCCCCCAAGGGGTCTTTTTTGTGCGCCCGGCACGGGCGATAACTCTAGGGTGCAAGTCCCAAACGCGCCTTGACAGTGGGAAGCGTTAGCCAAAGGCAAGGGTGTCTACCGTGAGGTGGAATCTGAAGGAAGCCGGAGGCAAAGTCCCGGTTTGACGAACAGGAACTTCATATAAGGCCTAAGGTTGCCGGACAAGTTTACATAACAAAACGAAATCCGATACTGTACAGGGTTAACCAAGGTAAATGAAGCAGACACATGGGGCGAAAGTTATCGTTCTTACCCGGGGAGGTCTCACGGACAAGTGGAAACGCAAGTGTGAAACATGGTCGAAACAAGGTTTACCGTGAGAAGTCAGCCGAAGCCATAGTACCCGGTAATTTGAGCTCAACTAAGGTTGAGGGATTATAAAAAGGGAAGGGCCGAACTTTAAGAAGTGAGCGAAAATGAGAGTTACCGTATGAAGGAAGAAAAGCAGAAAATCTTTGAAAGGACAAAGACCTACCCACAGGAGAACAGGACGGAATCCAAAGGGAATGAGGGAGGGCAGACCTACATACGGATGACTGAAAATGATGCCACAAACAACAACAGACGGACAGACTATGGAATGCTGGAGTTCATAGTATCACCTTCGAACCTGAACGCTGCTTACAAAAGGGTAAGGAGCAACAAAGGGGCAGGAGGTATTGACAGGATGGAAGTCGAATCTTTAAAAGAATATCTTGTCATACACAAAGATGAACTGATAGCATCCATAGAGAGGGGTAAATATCGCCCCAACCCGGTACGCAGGGTAGAGATACCCAAGGAAAACGGGAGTAAACGACAATTAGGCATACCCACCGTTGTTGACAGGGTAATCCAACAAGCCATCACCCAGGTACTGGTTCCGGTTTATGAACCACAGTTCTCGGATCACAGCTACGGGTTCAGGCCAAGGCGTAATGCCCATCAGGCGTTACGCAAATGCCAACAATACATCACTGAAGGTTATGAATGGGCAGTAGAGATGGACTTGGAAAAGTTCTTCGATACAGTAAGTCATAGCAAACTGATTGAGGTAATATCACGGACGATAACGGATGGGCGGGTTGTATCGCTAATCCACAAATACCTCAGGGCAGGGATAGTGTTTGGGGGCAGCTATGAACCAAGCGAAGAGGGCGTTCCTCAAGGAGGGCCTCTAAGCCCGTTGTTGAGCAATATAATGCTCAATGAACTGGACAGAGAACTGGAACAAAGGGGGCATAAGTATGTTCGCTACGCAGATGACATAGTTATACTGTGTAAGAGCAGGCGAAGTGCCGAACGTACTTTGGAGAGCATTATTACTTTTGTAGAGAGGAAATTGTTCTTAAAGGTAAACCGGGAAAAGAGCCGGATATCCCACGTCAGAGGAATAAAATTCCTGGGATACTCCTTTTATTTAAAGGACGGTGCATGCAGGTTGAGATTACACCCAAGGAGTATGCAAAAGATGAAAGCCAGAATAAAAGAGCTTACATCGAGAAGTAATGGATGGGGAAACGACCGGAGGAAGGAAGCACTACGGCAGTTCATAACCGGATGGGTGCAATACTTCAAACTGGCCGATATGAAAGACCTGCTGATTAAGGCAGACGAGTGGTATCGCCGCAGGCTTAGAATGGTAATATGGAAACAATGGAAACGTATTAGAACCAGAATGGCCAACCTTATCAAGCTTGGTGTCAAGAAATCCAAGGCTTATGAGTGGGCGAACACAAGGAAAAGCTATTGGCATACTGCCAACAGCCACATCCTTAATACAACCATTACAACTTTATCTTCTTGTCGGATTACTATCGAAAAGTCAGAATTGTTTCTTAAAGAACCGCCGTATACCGAACGGTACGTACGGTGGTGTGAGAGGTCGGAAAATAAAATAGGAGGAAAACTATTTTATTTTCCTCCTACTCGATGGGTAATCCGATTTTTACGGAAGAAGCGGAATGCTTTTCCTCAGTATTTCCTTCTCCTTTTCCGGCAGAATGGAATGGAGTTCAAGGGTATTGTTATGCCATACGGCATAGGTGAAGTTCGTGATCCAGTCTCCCAGGTTGATAACGCGGGTTTTTTCACCGATACGGATATCAAAGGGCAGATGCCGGTGGCCGAAAATAAAATAATCAAAAGGCTGCGATTTTATAGTTTCACGGGCAAAGGCAACCTGCCATTCGCGTTCATCACCACGGTAAGGCTCGGCAATAATTCCCTTGGCGAAGCGGCTTGAACGCGACCAGCGGTGGCCTAAGGCAAGGGAAGCATTCGGATGGATGC
Organism: Deltaproteobacteria bacterium; assembly: GCA_026388545.1. NCBI lineage: Bacteria > Pseudomonadati > Myxococcota > Myxococcia > Deltaproteobacteria bacterium. Next base: position 550 of record JAPLJS010000002.1, on the reverse strand, counting down.
GGGCAAAGAACCACTGGAGGGTACGGTTGGTAAAAACCGCCTTTAAAATCTTATACCCTGCATCGCCTTTGCCAACTCCGTCACCATGGCCGATGAAGAAGCTGTATCCATCAAGGTCCCTTGTGACAGGCTCGCGGTAAATTGTCAGCCCTATTTCTGCCGGCAGGTAATCATACACCCAGACATCATGATTACCGGTAAAAAAATGGATTTTCGTACCGTTATCCGATATTTCGGCCAGTTTGCCAAGAAAACGGGTAAAACCCCTTGGGATAACCTTACGGTATTCATGCCAGAAATCAAAAATGTCCCCCAGCAGGTAGATTTCGCCCGCCTCCCCTTTTATACTGTCGAGCCATTGAACCAGCATTTTTTCACGTTCAGCGCTGCGGTTCGCCGGATAAAGTCCAAGATGGGCATCGGAGATGAAAAATATTTTATTTCTTTCAGCCACGCAGAAAGGGTTTAATTTAATAATTCAGACAGCTTCACCAGCAATTGGTCGGGACTTATATCCTTTGCCAGAATAGAAGCATTATCCTTATCGATC
>JAPLJS010000001.1 GCA_026388545.1 Deltaproteobacteria bacterium | reverse complement strand
AAAAGCGGTATACAGAGAAAGGCGCCTGTGGGCTCGGTGAAACGGAATCTGGTCGTATTCCATAATTCGGCGGATCTCTTCAAGAATGGCAAAGGAACTGTGCCCCTCGTTTAAATGCAACACTCCGGGCGTAATATTCAGGGCTTGCAAAATACGCGCACCGCCAATCCCCAGCAGTATCTCCTGTCGAATGCGTATTCTATTGTCGCCGCCGTAAAGGCGGGAAGTCAATTCGCGATCTTCGGCGGAGTTGCCTTCTACGTTGGCATCTAACAGCAACAGAGGAACGCGTCCAACTTGAAGCTGCCATACCCGGGCCTGAATGGCGCCGCTCCGGGAGTCAATTCTTATAATGAGCGGCTGTCCACCTGAGTCAGTGACTGCTTGCAGCGGCTAGTCGTTGATATCGAGGTTGACGTAATCTTGTTCCTGCCAGCCATCTTTGTTCAGGCGCTGACTGAAATAGCCTTGATTATAGAGAAGCCCGATTCCAATCAAAGGAATTCCCATATCAGAGCAACTTTTCAGATGGTCGCCTGACAGGATACCTAAGCCGCCGGAGTAAATCGGCAGTGATTCATGCAGGCCGAATTCGGCAGAAAAATAGACTGCCGGCCTTTTGTTGAGATTGCCGCAGTGCATGACCCCCCATGTCCTATCCTTCTCGTTGAGATATTCATTCAGCCGACGGAAGGCGTAGTTAATCCGGCTGTGGAGCACCAGTTCGGAGGCTCGTTCCTCAACTTGTTCCGGTGTGATCTTATTCAGAAGAGCAATCGGGTTATGGGCAACCTGGCGCCAAAGTTGCGGGTCCAGGTCAGTGAAAAGGCTGATGACCTCCGGATGCCACGTCCACCAAAGGTTCATTGCCAGCACACGAAGACGCTCATGAAGATTAATGTTCGTACCTGTCATTGTTAAATCTCCTTTTTTTAGTCGAGTAATGGAACCCGTTACGGCAATTTTAAAAAGATAAGAAATTTAGCTAATTTATATAGCATAAAAAATAAAAACATAAAACGATAAAATATCTTGTTTCAGATCATACAGGGTTAGGTGTCATTAGCTGACTCATCCTTTGATTTCCGATAAGACAAGTAGCTGTGTAAAAACCACCCGAGAGTAAATCCAATAACCAATAGAAAAAATATCAAGAGTGCACGCGACATTGAGATACTCCAGAATAGAAAGCTAACCTCAACGACAGCGACATTTTGAGTTATAAATATCACGGCAAGACTTGCGAGGATAAAAATCATTACTAATTTGAAATTCATCTTTTTCACCCTCCCTTGTAAAGATTATGGATTAACACCATTGATGCCTACGAATAGATTAATAGCGGCACGAAGAGGCCTTCAACCAAAACCTGTCAAAGAAGTCATATCCTATAATTAATATTATTGAAACTATTATAACTTGATTGTCTTTATGGAATTTTACCGATACCTGACCACTCCGGATGGCAAGGTATTCCAACGGCGGAGGCTTAAATAATAGCAAAAATCCTTTACAAACAAGGCGAAAGAAGATAGTTTTGCTCCCGATTCAGACACATCTGAAAGGACTCCACAATGATACAGAAAACGGGTTTTGATAATGAGAAATATATCCGGGAGCAGACAACGGAGATCCTGGAAAGGGCACGGCGCTTCGACAACAAACTTTATCTGGAATTCGGCGGAAAGCTTCTTTACGACTATCATGCAGCGAGGGTCCTGCCGGGCTATGATCCCAATGTAAAGAGGAGGCTCATCCGTGAACTGAAGGACAATGCGGATATCCTGCTTTGCATCTATGCCGGCGATATTGAAAGAAAGAAGATCCGTGCGGATTTCGGCATTACCTATGATTCCGATGCCCTCAAGCTCATTGATGATCTCAGAAGCTGGGATATCGAAGTGCTGGGCGTCGTGATCACACGCTATGACCATCAGCCGTCTGCCACGCTCTTTAAGAACAAGCTGGAAAGGAGAAATATCCGGGTTTTTACCCACCGCTATACCAAGGGATATCCCACGGACGTGGAATTGATCGTCAGTGATGAAGGTTACGGCGCAAATGAATACATTCAAACGGACAAACCCCTCGTCATCGTCACCGGTCCTGGTCCCGGCAGCGGAAAAATGGCTACTTGCCTCTCCCAGCTCTACCATGATTACAAAAGGAATAAAAAATCCGGGTACGCCAAGTTTGAAACCTTCCCCATCTGGAATCTGCCGCTCAGACATCCCGTGAATGTGGCTTATGAAGCCGCCACCGCGGATATACGGGACTTCAATCTGATTGATCCTTTCCACCTGGAGGCTTACAGCAAGACGGCGGTCAACTATAACCGGGATGTCGAGGTTTTTCCCGTTCTCAAGAGAATCCTGGAGAAGATAACAGGAGGAGAATCCTTTTACCGGTCCCCCACGGATATGGGGGTGAACCGGGCCGGTTTCGCCATTACAGATGATGAAATTACGAGGGAGGCTTCCAAGCAGGAGATCATCCGGCGGTATTTTCGATACCGCTGCGAATATGCAATGGGATTTGCAGACAGGGAGACAGTCCAGAGGGTCGAACTATTCATCAAGGATTTCGACCTGAAACCGGAGGATCGAAAGGTCGTTGAACCGGCACGCGAGGCCGCCCGCGCTGCCCAGGAACAGAACAAGGGAAATGAAGGTATCTTTTGCGGCGCGGCCATCGAGCTTTCGGACGGAACTATCATCACCGGCAATAATTCTCCTCTTATGCACGCGGCATCAAGCGTGATCATCCATGCCATCAAGCATCTGGCAGATATTCCCAAGAAGATCAAGCTGCTGCCGCCCTCTGTCACGGATGCCATTAGAAATCTGAAGACAGAGATACTGAATGAGAAATCCGTCAGCCTCGATCTGGAAGAGGCGCTTATCGCTCTCAGTATCGGTGCGACGGTAAACCCCGCCGCACAACTCGCTATTGAGAAATTGAAGGAACTTCAGAACTGCGAAATTCACATGACCCACATCCCCACACCGGGCGACGAAGCCGGTTTGAGACGCCTTGGCGTGAACCTGACCACCGATCCTAACTTTTCAACGAAGGACCTCTTTATCTCCTGATGTCAGTCAACCGGGCATCAGCCATCAACCGCTCATAGATGATGAGTGGCCAGGATGACATCATGTGAAGTCATCTCACAAGTTGACTTTCAGACCCTTGTCCATCAGATATTGTTTTACCTGTTTAATGCTCAGGATGCGATAGTGGAAAACCGACGCCGCCAGGAGAATCTGCGCGCCCCCGCGAACGACACCCTCATAGAAATGTTCGAGAGTTCCTGCCCCGCCTGAAGCAATTACCGGCAGGTCCACCGCATCTGAAACGGCCCTCGTAAATTCCAAATCATAGCCTGCCTGTGTGCCGTCTCCATCCATACTTGTCGGCAGAATTACACCGGCACCCAGTTTTTGGCATTGCTTAGCCCAGGCTATGGCGTCCTGGCCGACCGGTTTTGTGCCCCCGGAGACAACCAGTTCAAATCCGGAGGGCATTTTTTTGTTCCTTCTGGCGTCGATGGCAACCGCCACCTTTTCGGGTCCGAATTTCTCTGCCGCCCTTCTTACCAGATCCGGGTCTTTAACGGCGGCGCTGTTCATGGAGATTTTGTCCGCACCGGCATCGAGAACCATCTCAATATCTTCCAGAGAGGAAATACCGCCGCCTACCGTCAACGGTATATCAATTACCGAAGAGACATTTTTAACCCACATGAGTCTCGTCTTGCGGTTTTCCAGGGTTGCCGCGATATCCAGCATGGCCAGTTCATCGGCGCCTTCTTTCTGGTAATACGCGGCATTTACAACCGGGTCTCCTGCGTCTTTCAAATCGACGAAATGTATCCCCTTCACAACGCGGCCGTCCTTCATATCCAGGCACGGCATGATCTTCACTATATTCATAATTTCTCCTTTCAAACTAATATGGTGTTACCAGATTTCCCAATTGAATCTTGATTGCAACTATGCATATGATCATATATATTGTCAATTGATTAAAATCGTTTAAACTAATAGAACCACAAGAAATTTTTCCTATTGATATGGTATGAAGTATAAAGGTATGGTGGTTAAGGAGGGAAGCGGGATAAAATGCAAGCAATGGTATTGAAGGGCATTTCCAGTTTTCGGGATAATAAAACACCGCTGGAGTTGGTCGATCTGCCGGAACCGGTTCCCGGTGAAAGAGAAATCCTCGTGAAGGTTTCCGCCTGCGGGGTCTGACATACGGAACTCGATGAGATTGAGGGGAGGACGCCTCCGCCGGCATTCCCCATCGTTCTGGGTCACCAGGTGGTTGGCAGGGTGACAGGAATAGGGAGAAAAGCGACGAAGTTCAGCATTGGCGACCGGGTTGGCGTCGGCTGGATATTTTCTGCCTGCGGCCGTTGCGGTGCATGTCTCGAAGGGAATGAAAATGTCTGTGAGGATTTCAAGGCAACGGGCAGGGATGTCCATGGAGGATATGCCCGCTTCATGACGGCGCCGGAAAATTTTGCATACCCTATCCCTGATATCTTTTCCGATGCGGAAGCTGCGCCTCTTCTGTGCGCAGGCGCCATCGGCTACCGATCCCTGCGGCTGACCAATCTGAAAGACGGCCAGAGCCTGGGGCTTACCGGCTTCGGGGCTTCGGCGCACCTGGTCCTCAAGATGGCACGGCATAAATATCCGAATACAAGCGTATATGTCTTTGCCAGGAGCACGAAAGAGCAGGACTTCGCCCGGGAGCTGGGGGCAGTCTGGGCGGGGAATACGGAAGACAAACCGCCGGAAAAACTCCATGCCATTATCGACACCACGCCGGCCTGGAAGCCTATCGTGGAGGCCTTGAAGAACCTTGTGTGCGGCGGGAGGCTGGTGATTAATGCCATCAGGAAAGAGGAGGTTGACAAAGACTATCTTCTGAAGCTACATTATCCGACACATCTCTGGCTGGAAAAGGAGATCAAGAGCGTGGCGAACGTAGCGCGGAGGGATATCAGTGAATTTCTCCAACTGGCGGCAGAAATTCCCATAAGGCCGGAGGTGCAGGAGTTTTCATTGGAAGAGGCCAACAAGGCCCTGGTCGAACTCAAGGAGGCAAAGATCCGGGGGGCAAAGGTCCTGCGCGTGGAGTGACAGAAGAATCGTCAGGAATTGGGTCTATGAAAGATTTCAGGGAAATTGCAGCGGGAAAAAAATCTTTGAAAAAAGATTATGTGGCGCTCATGATGTGGTTCATGGGTAGGGCCATTCAGGCTGTGGCAGCAGTGGATAAAGACGTCAGGAAAGAGTTTGCAGAACTGCCGGACCGCTTCACCTTTGCCCTTGGTGTCATGCCGGATGGCCCACACATGATCGTGGGTAAGGACCGGAGGGGGTTTGTCAGATACAGGGGATGGAACCTCGAAGATAAAAAGATAGATCTGAAATTTAAGATAAAGAATGTCGAAGCGGCAGTGCTCCTATTCACCTTCCAGGAAAGCACCGCCGTAGCGGTGGCGAGGGACCGTTTGATTGTTGATGGCGAAGTGCCATACGCATGCGCGGTTGTGCGCATCCTCGATAGTGTTGAGGTTTACCTGCTTCCAAAGATCATCGCAAGGCTGGCGGTAAAGAGGTATCCGGTCTGGTCTCCGGGCCGAAAATACTTTGGCCGGGTTTTGGTCTATTTCCGTACCGTACTCGGTTTTTAAGGAGTTTCCTGTGTTTTTACCGGAACATTATGAATTTTCCTGCCCCGTGAAGATCAATTCGGGCAACAGGGCACTGGAACATATCCCCTTCGAACTCGATACCTTGAATGCACGAAAACCATTCGTAATTACAAGCAAAGATGCTGCTAAAAGAGGACTGGTTGATATCATCATCGATGCCTTCAAGGATTCGGGGATCACCATCGGCATCTTTGACAGTGTTCCTCCTTCTCCTGATTTGAAACTGATCAGGGAACTGTTCACCATTTATCGTGACAGGGGTTATGATGCCATCATCGCGATCGGCGGCGGGCCGGTGACGGATACGGCAAAGGCACTGAATATCGTCGTCTCCGGGGAACCGGAAGACCTTGAGAGATATGCCGGAGACGATCTGATCAAAAAGCCCCTGAAGCCCTTCATCGTTGTGCCGACCTTATCGGGGACGGGCTATGAAACATCCCGATATGCCTTTTTCGAGGGCAGGGTGTATACGTCCCATTATTTGATGCCTGATCTTGTGGTAATTGATCCCCGAATGACCATTGCAGAAGATGCGAAAACGACTGCCTCAATTACCCTGGTTGCCCTGACACATGCGGTGGAGGCCTATACCTGTCCCGGCAAGAATCCCCTCGCCGATGCCCATGCGTATGCGGCCATCCAGTTTATTATGGAAAACCTGGTGAATGTGGTCAGAAATCCCCAGGACGGGAATGGTCGTCTGGCCCTTGCGAATGCGCATACCATGGCCGCCTGTGCATTTTCCAACATGGAGGCGGGCATTGTGCATAAACTCGGGAAGGTGGTTGGCGATGCCTGTCAGCTTCCTCACGGCTTATGCATGGGAGTGCTGCTCCCCCATATTCTGGGAAGGCAGCTTTCTGAAGGTGGGTATTACATCTCCGATCTCCTGCTGCCGCTGGCAGGGTTCGATACGTACGCAGATACAGCGGAAAACATGAAGGCTCAAAAGGCTATCGGTATCCTGTACAATTTTCAGAAGGAACTTTTTGATGCCGGCGGCGGCGCCATCATCCGGACATTGAAAGATGCAGAAGTTCCGAAAGAAATATTGAAAGATATTGCCCAAAAGGCTGTCGGCTATGGTTCAAACGCATTCAATGAAGACGGTTACCTGACAGTTCTGGAACAGGCCTGGGAAGGGAGATAATGGACTTACCCGGATACTACGAATTCTGCTGCCGGGTGAAAATTATTGCCGGCCATGATGCTCTGGAAAAAATTCCGGGCATCCTGGCAAGTCTGCGCGCCGAAAGGCCCATGATCATCACGGATAAGGGAGTTTCCGGCGCCGGATTGATTAACATCGTAGCGAATGCCATAAAAGACGGTGTAACCATCGGAGCTATTGCGGATGATGTGCCGCCGGATTCCGATCTGCGGGTTGTAACCCGTCTTGCACAGGAATATCGTGAGAAAGGCTGTGATTCTCTTATTGCCGTCGGAGGCGGGTCCGTTATGGATACGGCAAAAGGAATTAATATCGTCGTTTCTGAAAAGGCGGATGATCTGATGAAGTTCAGCGGTGCGAACGCTCTGAAACGGCCATTGAAGCCTCTGATCGCGATACCGACGACGGCAGGAACGGGTTCTGAAGTAACCCTGGTGGCTGTTATTAAAGATCACGAGAAGCATCTAAAGATGTGCTTCGTCAGCTATTTTCTCTTGCCGGATGTCTCCATTGTTGATTCCCGGATGACCCTCTCTCTGCCTCCTGCAATTACAGCGGCGACGGGCATGGATGC